>JAHQVQ010000014.1 GCA_019634305.1 Flammeovirgaceae bacterium
AGGAGCATTATCTAAATAATATTTTTTGATTTTTTCCCAATCAGTCACATCTATGATTGGTTTTTCAGGGAAAATATTTTGGCTTTCCACTATTTCCCCACCTCTTCCTTTTTCAATTAAATCATTTCTTTCTTCAAGAATGGAATAAATACCCAGCATGTAGCCCATTCTTGGTAAAACATAATTTTCCCAAGAGCTTTTAATTAATAATTCAGGTTGGGGAAATGCATGGCAACTACCACAATATTGGTGGGCTAATTTTTCCCCTTCAGCACCTTTCTTTTCTTCTCCACTTTGTTGGTTCAAATTACAACTAGCCATGGAAAGACTTATCAATAAAATGTATGCGCCAAAAAATATATTTCTCATCTTTATAAAATACAAAAAGACAAAGGAAGTAATAACCCCCTTTGTCTTCAGAAAATATAGTTGTTTAAATCTTACTAAGTGGATAAAAAATATTCATTTAGAATTTTACTTGTAAGTTTTCAGGTAACAAAACCTCCCCTTATCCCCTCAATTTCCCCCTCAATTGAGGAGGTTAGGGGAAGGAAAAGAGTAGTTGATTATTTAAATTTAATTACCTCAACTTACTTAAATGTCCATTAGTTTATGATAAAATATTATTTCAATAAGAATCTAAAAGTTTTCAGGTCATTATTTCCTGAATTTACCTTTAGAATATACAGTCCTTTATCCAAATTTAATTTCTCGAATGGAATGGAAATTACTGTATTACCTACTATTTCTCTTTTCACACCCTGGAATAATTCCCTTCCTTCAAGACTGATAATGCTATAATTGATTGAAGTCTTTTCCTGATTAGCAATCGCAATATTTAACTGGCTAACCACAGGGTTTGGATAGATGGAAATATCACCCAAACTTCGGATAATTGGACTTGCAGCTGCTCTAGAGGAAGATATGTTTTCGAAAGTAATCATGATACTTTTGGTATCACCCATTGAGCCATCCATCATCACAGGAGTTGCTGAAATTTTATAATCACCTGCTGAAGGAGTCCAAACATAGTAGTCACCATTTTTATCCCCGAATAAAGCATAAGGCTTCATGATTTCCACTCTGTGTTTTGGATTTGTATTAAGTCCGAACATCACTTCTTTTGCATCATCAAAATCTGCTCTGATATTTACATTAGAAGTTCCAATTTTGTCAAGATTAATTACTTCGCCATCCATTAGCTTTTGAATGTCCTCATTCGAACCTGCATCAACCAACGTAAAAATAGAAGGTGCTTGTGATTTTACAATTTCAAAAGTTATACTCAATGGTGTTCCCATATCTCCTTTTCCAGCAGCTTCAGTATATGGAGTTGCAGTCATGGTGTAAGTACCAATTTCTGGCATCCAATCTTCGTAATCCCCATTTGTATCACCAAAAGCAGCATAAGGAAATACATTTTCAATTCTTATGAAATTTCCAGTTTTAATTTTCACACTACCTACTTCATCAGGTACAGCATTAGCTCTGAAATTAATTTTCATTGTTCCAATTTTATAAAGATCGATAGTATCTCCATCCATTACATTCATAATGTCATCATTAGTCATACTGTTCACCAGGGTGAAACCTTTAATACCAAACTCAGGCTCACTTGCAGGAATTAATACTTTATCGATAACATGTGCCACTCCATTTGAAGCCATTACATCAGCGGGATCAATTTTAGCATCATTCACTTTGATCATTCCAGCCATAATTGAGATCATTACATAGGAAGTTTCAAGGGTTTGAATTTCCTGACCATCTTCCAACTCTCCGGATTTTGTAATTCCACCAACAACATGATATAATAGAATTGGTGTAAGATCCTCTGCAGAAATATCTTCAATTCCTCCAACTCCTAATGCTGTGAACAAGGCTTCAAAAGCTGGATTTGTAGGGGCAAATACAGTTAGTGTATCTTCCTTTAAGGCATCTTCCAAACCAACTTTTATTACAGCTTCCTCCAAAATACTAAAGTTAGCATCAGCCATTACCAAATCCCATAAAGTAGGTTTTGCAGGAGCCTCTCCAATTCCATAAATAGAAGTAGTTCCACTTACTTCATTGGCTACTACTAACAAAGGCTCCCCGGTTGGACTGTTTTCAGCACTGATAAATTCAATGCCTTCAGGAGCCAGATCACCAGCTTCAGGAGTTTCAGCATCTGCCGTAAAATCCCTATTATTAGTATAAGATACAAAGACTACATTTGCAGGATCTGAGATGTCATACACCATAATTCCACCTACTCTTTCCATTCCGATAAATGCATAGGTTTTTCCATTTATTTCCCCAATAGCGATTCCTTCTGGTTCCGGGCCTTTATTGTCACTTCTATTATCAAATTCATTATCATCATTACTAGCATTGAAAAAGTCAGGATTTTCCATTTTAATGATTTGTTCGAAATCATCTCCAGAATCATAAACCTGATTTCCATAAGCATCCCAGATTGAAAATGATCTACTTCCAAATGCAAATATCTGATCATAATCGCCATCACCATCTATATCCCCATTTTCTGTAGTAGAAACCAATCTTCCTAAATTCTCTTCCGCTTTTAGCTGAGTGGCATTTGGAAATGCATCTGGATCCAAAACAAATCCGACATCACTTACTTTTATCTCCTCAGAGAAGAAATCGTAATCTCTGCCATCTCCTTCATTAGCAGTGATATAATAACTATTTCCACCAGCCATAAAAGAGGAAATACCGTCTGGCATGTACATTCCAAATACCGGCCAGTTTTGGATATTTATAGCATCATCCTTATCGCTGGCATCAAATGCATTGTTTTTTCCTTCAAATTTGATAATCCCTAATCCAACAGTGGATAATGCAGGACCTTCTAATCCAAAATCATTGTCATTCAAAACAGCTAAATTGCCATCAGGCAATAAGGCCAAACCTTCAGGCTTATCACTTGGAAGATATCCTAAAGTTGGAAGATTCAGGACTTTCATTTTATTTACTGGAATAATTCCTGCAGCTACCATCTCATCAGGTGTATGTGCTTCCAGGGTCTTTCCGGTAATGCCTTCAATATCTAATCCGAGAATGTTTGTGGCACTTTTAAAATCTACATCAAAAATATACTTCTTATTCAATGGATCATTTCCGGAATCTCTTTCCAGAGTATAGAATTTACCTGTGGAAGGATCATAAACTGCATCTCCCATTTTGTCTACATTGCCTTGTCTGAAAGCTGGTTTTTCAAGTATATAAGCATATTCGGCAACCGCTTCTCCAGTTTCCGGATTAATTCCTACAATTCTAATAATTCTCGATTGATCTCCGGTAGATCTATCAGGATTTGAAAGAGGAGTTTGGATGAAGGCATATAATATTCCTTTATCGGTATCCAGCGCCATGGCTTCGAATCCTCTGTTTCTTCTTCTATTAATAAAATCTGCAGGAAGTGTTTCTTTTCCATAGGTTCCAGCCGCAGAATCCGCTAAAGCAGCAGTACCTTCAGGAACAAATCGGTCAATTAACTTTCCATCAGTAGCAAAGTGATAAATAGCTGGTCTGTACTCATCCACCATCCAGTAAGAACCATCAGCTGGGCTAATTACAATTCCTTCCAAATCTGCTCCGTATTTGTCGTAAGGCAATTTCTTGTAGTAATTTCCATCTGCATCAATGTAATCACCTTCATCTCCTTCAATAGGTTGAGCAGGTACTTCATCTGCCCCGGGAATATTTGGAAGACCACTAATTGGCGTAACGCCATCAGGTCTGGTTAAATCAATTTTTTCAGTAACTTCTATTATTCCTGCTTTATCAAGAGTGAATTTGATCACCTGCGCCTGATAATCAGGAATTAAAAATGGTCTTACTGTAACTGGCTTTTTAAGATTGTCTAAATCACCCACCTCAGTTGGATCACCATTTGGTCCTCTGTCAGGAACTGTTACAAAAGCATATTTCCCATCAGTAGTCATTCCTTCAAAATACAAAGCAGACAATCCACCAAATAAGATGTTTCTTTCCTCATCCAATGGAGGTTCAATAAACTCATAAATATCCAAAGTAGGCTGAGCCTTGCTGTGATCTTTATATCCCATCGGAAGAATATCTTTAATGGTTGCCGAAGCAATTTCCAGTACACCAAAAGCATTGTTTTCCTGTAGGGTAATAAATGCTGTTGAACCATCAGGAGAAATGGAAATTCCTTCAGGTTCTACATCGTTGGCAGTCATGTTTCCCTTAAAAATTCTCACGCCTCTTGCTCTTAAAGCTTCTTCCTGACCATTAAAAGCTTTGAAATTGGCAGTAACCACTTCAAAAGAACTGGTGCTAATGATACTTACCGACCCTTCAGGATCAACTGAACCATCATCTTCTGGTTCACCTTCATTGGCCACTAATACTTTAGAACCATCTTCTGTGAAAATGAGCATATCTGGTAGTGAACCTACTTCCACTATAGCGACTACCGAATCGGTATTGGATGCCTTAAAAAAAACAACTTTTCCATTAGCTGTTCCTAATTCAACAGTTACACCTACAAGTCCCATTTTAGTAGCGATACTGGTGATTCCGCCACCTGGTACAGCATTCTCCACATCGAATGAAGATATTAGGGTTGGGTTGGCAGGATTGGAAAGATCAAGCATATCAATTTTTCCTGTTCCACCATTAGTCACAAAAAGTCTTTTAGTTTCGGGATCGAAAGCTGGAATTTCAGCTCCACCATCATCAAATATACCTGTTTCGTAGGTTCCCAAAAGGTTTAGGTCCTGAGCATTGGCCGAAACTGATATTAACAATAAAAGAAATCCAAGGTATTTTAACCTTGTAAAAAAAGTAATGTTTTTTGGCATGGACATAATAATTTGGAATTGAAAAAATAGTCTAAAAAAGTCCCTATTAAAAAGGGTTGAGTAGTAATTGGATGCTATTAATTTAAAAGCCTAAAATTCATAAGTAGATACTTAGTTTGCATGAATTCAGGATTATTATAAGATTAAACTATTTAAGTTAATGTGAACTAATCATTTAACCAACCCGACCCTCCCTTCTATTCTTCAATTTTTACATTACTGGTGTCTAATATTCCCCACCAATTACCCTGTCATTTAATTTTAGATTTTTAGGAAATTTAGGTAATGCTTTGGGAATAGCAGTCATATTTGTGGTATCGCTAAGTGCATTCATGAAAGCTACTAAATCCAGCTTTTCATTATCCGATAGTCCTAATGAATTTTCCGGTAGGGTTTGGTTAGGCACTTCTATTCCTAAACCAATTCCTCCACCTTTATTATAAAAATCAATGACCTCCTCCAAAGATTGATAAACACCATTATGCATATAGGGTGAAGTAAGCGCCACATTTCTCACCGTTGGGGTTTTAAATGAATGCTCAAAAATATTTGCTCTTTCTTTGAGAATACCATTCGCTCTTCCCATATCACCATCTATTTTTGCCATTATAGTATCAGTATCGGCAGGAATTCCCAAAACTTCAGATTCTGATTCGTGATATACTGGAGGAACTGTACCATTAAAGACAGGAGCAAAATGGCAGG
>JAHQVQ010000126.1 GCA_019634305.1 Flammeovirgaceae bacterium
ACAATTGGTTGGGGATAGTTAGGTAATTGAAATTCTGGCACCCATTTCCGAATATACTTGCCATCCTTATCAAATTTTTTGGTTTGGGATTCTGGATTGAATACTCTGAAATAAGGTTGGGCATCGGTTCCGGTGCCAGCAGCCCATTGCCAGCCTCCATTATTGGCTGCTAAATCAAAATCCAATAGTTTTTTTGCAAAATAAGCCTCCCCCCATTTCCAGTCAATTAGTAGATGTTTGGTCAGGAAACTTGCAGTAATCATCCTCACCCTATTGTGCATATATCCAGTCTCATTAAGTTCCCTCATTCCAGCATCCACAATGGGATAACCTGTATTTCCTTCACACCAAGCCCTGAATTCCTGTTCATTATTTCTCCAATTTATCACATCATACTTTTTGTGAAAATTGCCTTTTGCTACATGGGGAAAATGCGTTAGAATCATGATATAAAAATCCCTCCAAATTAATTCATTCAAAAAAGTTTTCCCCTTTCTAAGTCCTGTTCTGGCAGCTTTTCTAATGCTAAGGGTACCAAACCTTAAATGTACTCCCAATCTTGTAGTTCCGTCTTTCGCAGGAAAATTTCTGGTTTCCCCATAATTTTCAATCTTGTTTTCATTCAGCTCAATTTTAGGAATGGAAATATCAGTTTTTTCAAACCCAAAATCTGATAATTTAGGGAAAGGTAGTTTTTGAGTTTGATGAAAATTTGAAAAGTATAATTCGGTGGGATATGCTTTTGTGAAAAATCCAGATTTGCTGGAGTTTAATTTTTCCAGCCATTTCCTACTGTAAGGAGTGAATACTTTATAAGGATTACCATCATCCTTAAGCACTTCCTCTTTTTCAAAAATGCAATGATCTTTATAAGTCTTAAAAGGAATGTTTTGCTTTATAAGAAGATTATTGATGGTCCGGTCTCTTTCCAAGGCATAAGGTTCATAATCGTGGTTAGTATACACTTCTGCGATGTCATAGGTGTTCAAAAGATCTTTCCAAACCTCTTTAGGCTGCCCGTACTTTACTAAAATCTGGCTGCCTAATTCGCTAAGTTTAGTATTCAAGTCATTGAGACAATGATGTATGAATTCTACTCTGGTGTCATTTTTATCTTCCAATTTATCCAATATTTCCGTATCAAAAATGAATATTGGGAGGACTGGTTTTTTGCTTTTTAGTGCATGGTACAGTCCTGCATTGTCCTCTAATCTTAAATCTCTTCTGAACCAAAAAATGGAAATCATTTTTAAAAGTTAGTTTGTTTTCCTAAGAAACAATTGGCAATGTAATTTGTTTATGATTAACTTTTTCCACAAAACTGGTTTAATTATCTTTGTTTGATAGTGGGATGAAAATCCTCCGTAAAAAATACTGGTACTTAATGCAATAATCAATTATTAAACAATAATCATTATGCGAATTTATATTCTCCTTTTAGTATTTAGTTTGTTTTTTTCCTGTTCACAGCAATCTGGTAATGATACTACTGCCACAACAGAAAATGAAAACTCAACAGAAGAAAATCCTAATATTCATGGAATTGAAGTATCGGAAACTGCAGCAATTTCACTTGCTGATTTATCTGAAAAAATGGCTGATAAAGAGAAATTGGAGAATATTACTGTAAAAGCTAAAGTAACTGAAGTGTGTCAGGTAAAAGGTTGCTGGATGAATCTGGAAAAACCAGATGGTTCTAAAATGAAAGTAACTTTTAAGGATTATGCCCTATTTATGCCAACCGATATTGTTGGGAAGGAAGTTGTAATTCACGGTTATGCTGCAAATGAAGCTACACCTGTTGATCAATTGAAACATTATGCTGAGGATGCTGGGAAAACTAATGAGGAAATTGAGGCGATCACTGAACCGGAACTGGCTTTAGCCTTTGAAGCGGATGGTGTATTGATAAAATAAAATTATTTGTATTGGATTTTGAACCCAGTAAAGCTTGCCTTACTGGGTTTATTTTTTTGTGCCAACTTGAAACCATAATAGAGCGTCTTAAAAAGACTACCTTTGTTTTTTAATAAGCCAGCTTTTATGCGAGTAATCACTTTTTTGTTTATTGCTGTAGCCTTTGGGTTTTCTGGAAATGTTTTGGCTCAGGAAAATCAGTTTGCTGTTTTTTTTAAAGATAAAAAGGGAGCTTCCTTTTCCCTTGACCAGCCTGAACAGTTTTTATCAGAAAAATCTTTGCAAAGAAGACTGAAACAGGGAATAGAACTGGATGAAAAAGACCTGCCTGTTAGTTACGCTTATTTAAATGAATTGAAAGCGAATGATGCAAAAATTATTTATACCTCTAAATGGCTTAATGGGGCTTTAATTGAAGTGGTTGATACATCTGCGAAAGATAAAATTAAACAACTACCATTTTTAAGGACGCCATCCTTTCCACTCGGAACTCTTGAACTAAATGAGGTAAATGAAATTGCTGAGGAACTGAATTATGGGAATTCCTTTGCCCAAAATGAAATGCTGGGGGTTGACCTAATGCATGAATTGGGGTATAATGGGGAGGGAATTACCATTGCTATTGTGGATGGAGGTTTTAATAATGCTAATGAAATTGCAGCTTTTGATCGTTTATTTCAAAAAGAAAAGATAAAAGGAACCTTCGATTTTGTAGAACTTGAAGAAAATGTTTATGATGATCACAAACATGGTTTGCAGGTATTTTCTGCTATGGCAGCTTATGTTCCAGGGGAATTAATTGGTCCGGCTTATAATGCAGATTATTTTTTATTTAGAACTGAAGATACCGGAACAGAAGTTCGAATTGAAGAGTTTTATTGGGCAGTGGCTGCAGAATATGCTGATAGTGCCGGGGTGGATATCTTAAGCTCTTCTGTAGGTTATAATTTGTTTGATGATCCCAACGATGATTATGTACAAGAAGATTTGAATGGTGAAAAAGCCATGATCACCCAAGTTGCTGATATTGCTGCTGGTAGAGGAATCTTGGTTGTAGTTAGTGCTGGTAATGAGGGAAATGATCCATGGAAATCTATCATATTTCCCGCTGATGCAGATTCAGTATTGGCTGTTGGTGCTGTCAATCAGGTGGGTGTACTAACAGCTTTCTCTTCCATTGGTCCAAGTGCCGATAACAGAATAAAACCTGATTTAGTGGCAATGGGGCAGGGGACTATTTTGTTAAGTCCTACTGGTAGTATTACATCGAATAATGGGACATCATTTGCTGCACCATTGGTAGCGGGTCTAGCTGCTGGAGTTTGGCAGGCATTTCCACATCTTACCAATATGGAGCTTTTGGAATTGTTGAAAAATTCAGGCTCTCAAGCTTCAAACCCTGATAATGAATTGGGTTATGGTATTCCCAGTTTTAAAACTATTATAGAAAATAGTCCACTTGGGCTTAATGAGCCAAAGGATGATTTAGAACAACTCATGGTTTATCCAAATCCTAATTCAGGGGTTATTCAATTGGATTTACCGGAGAAGGTTCTGGGAAAAGAAATGAATTTGGTGTTGACTTCTATTGAAGGAAAGGAAATTTATAAATCCAGAACTTTTCCAAATGAAGCCTTATACCAAATTAAAATTTCTGAAGGTTTAAAATTAAAAGGGCTCCATTTATTAAAAGTTCAATACCATACAATTTCGAAAGTCTTTAAGATATATTTTAAGTAGTTTTGGGTTTTGAAAATGCTTTGCAAAATTGAAGTAATTTGAGGGCATGTTTAAGTTTTATTTTTCGAAGCGAAAATGATCAGTTTAAGGTGCCCAGGAAGTAAGAAAATTTTGGCTGATTTAAAAGGCTAACCTAAATTCTAAAAAATTTTTTTTGACTTGAATTTTAAAATCTATAAATCATCGGCCGGATCGGGCAAAACATTTACCCTTACCAAGGAATATTTAAAGCTGGCATTGGTGGCTCCGGGTATGTTGCCCAATTTTAAACCCATTTATTTCAGGAGCATTCTTGCAGTAACATTTACCAATGATGCAGCTAATGAAATGAAGGAAAGGATCATGGATCACCTTTCTGAAATAGCTCATTTAAACCCTGGGGAAGAGCAACCCATGTTGGCGTTAATTCTGTCAGAAATTCCTGAGGAATATCCCGAAGTTAAATTGAGCAGGGAACAGGTGATTGAAAGAGCTGCAAGAGTTCATGAAACACTTTTGCATAATTATGCAGATTTTTCGGTCAGTACCATTGATGCTTTTAATAACAGAATTGTCCAGTCATTTAAAAAAGATTTAAATCTGCCATTCAACTATGAGGTGGAATTGGAAACGGATGATTTGCTTGACGAATCAACAGATAATTTGCAGGATGAAGTAGGGGCAGGGTTGGACAAAGCACTTAGCGATTTAATTGTAGAATTTGCTCTAAATAAAGCGGACAGCAACAACAGTTGGTATATTGATGAGGATTTAAAATCATTTGGGCAGAATATTTTCAATGAAGAAAAATATGAATCTATTCAAAATCTTCAGGACCTGACTCCAAGGGACTTTCAAAAAATAAAAAATGACCTTTTCGCCTATTTGAAGAAAGTAGAAAATCAGGTGAGTGCTGTTGCTGAGAAAGCTTATTTTTCCATTATTGATCAAGGACTGAATGCCACACATTTCTATTATTCGGGTAAGGGGATTTTTGCCTATTTTGAAAATCATTTTAAAATAAAGAAAAAGATAAATGAGCTGGACCCGAATAGTTATGTACTCAAAACCATTAATGAAGACAAGTGGTATGGCAGTAAGGCTCAGGCTTTTGAAAAGAATGTGATTGATAGTGTAATAGATGAACTAATTGCTGCTTTTCATGAAATTGAGGGTATAAAAACCAGAGAGATGGCTAATTATATGATAGCCTATTCCCTCCGAAAAAACATATATCTGTTGGCCACTATCAATGAGTTAGACAAGAAGATTAAGGAGATTAAAGCTGATAAAAACCTAGTGCACATTTCAGATTTTAATCGAAAAATTAACCTGATTGTAGAGGAAGAACCAGTGCCTTATATCTATGAGCGACTTGGGGAGAGATACAATCATATCCTGATTGATGAGTTTCAGGATACTTCAAAAATGCAGTGGCATAACCTAATCCCGTTGATGGTTAATGCACTTGGTAAAGGCTCTATGACTCTGATTGTGGGGGATGCTAAACAGGCTATTTACCGATGGCGGGGAGGAAAATCGGAGATGCTAGTGAAGTTACCTGACTTACCTACAGCAGCAGTTACTTCCCCACTGAAAAGGGAGGCTGCGGTTTTTAAAAGGCAAAGCCTTATTCAATCACTTAATACCAATTATAGGAGTAAGGATAATGTTATCCATTTCAATAACGGAATTTTTACTGCTTTGAGAGAAAGTTTGATTGATACTTTTCCTGAAGTTGGGGAATTCTACAATGAAGTTTTTCAGGAATGTTCAGGTAAAAGTGGAGGACATGTGGAAGTCGAGTTTGTAGAGAAGGCACTTCCGAAACCATCCTTTGAGTTGCTGAATTATGCCAAAACCCTGGAGATTATTCAGCATGTCACCAAAGACCTTAATTATGATCTTTCGGATGTTGCCATTCTCACCAGAAATAATGGGCATGGTGCTTTTTTGGCGGAAAAATTAATTGATGATCAAATTCCGGTGATTTCCAGTGAATCTTTACTTTTACACAATGCGCCTGAGGTAAAGTTTTTAGTAGATTTTTTAAGAATAATTCATCATCCTACAAATCCAACTTTAAAAGCTGATTTGCTACTATATCTTTCCAAACATTATGAGAAATTAGGAGAATCATTTGAGAAAATTGATGGGGCAAGGTATAAAGAAATTGCTGAAGTAGCCAAGGAAATTAACCTACTAGAATTCACCAAGTTGATTAAAGAGTATTTCAATACTGAACTTTATATGAAATCTCTTCAATTCCTGTCTATCTACGAAATTACAGAGGAATTAATCAGGACTTTTAGACTTAATGAACTGGAAAAAAGTCAGATTTATATTCAAAAATTTCTGGATGTAGTGCTTAAGTTTTCTATTAAAAAAGGGAATAACCTATTAGACTTTTTAGAATACTGGGATAAAAAAGAAGGAAAACTTTCTATTAGTACACCCAAGGAGGGAAATGCTGTAAGGATAATGAGTATCCATAAATCAAAGGGACTTCAGTTTCCCATTGTCATTATCCCTTTTGCCAATTGGGGACTGCAACCCAAACCTGGTACCACCATGTGGCGAAATTGGAATACAGATAAATTGAGTAAGGCACTACCTTCGGTGATTCTTACAGTGGGCAAGGATTTGGAAAGAACCGAATTTAAGGAAGATTATCATCAGGAATTAGAAGCAACTTTTCTAGATGGCTTTAATTTGATGTATGTAGCTTTTACCCGAGCAGAAGAAAAGCTTTTTATGATTTCCCAGGATTCTGCCAAACCAGAAGCTTTGAAGAGTATAGCTGATTTGCTTTGCAATTATAAAATGCTTCAAAAAGGGGAAATGATTTCTACAAATGAGGAAATTACCATTGAAAACCAGAAAGGAGAATCTTCTCTTGTAAATATAGAAAAAGTGGTATTTTATAAAGATGAAAAGCCTGAAAAGGTCAGGAAAGCCTCTAAAAATACTGACGAAACTGAATTGTCGAGTCAACAAATTTTGCGTTTAGAAAAATTCTACCATACAGAGAGCCGGGATAAAATAAGAATGCGAAAAAGTTCTGATCGGGATTTAGAAAAGGACATTTCCATTCATGATATGTATTCGGCTAGAAAGCAAGGGATTCTATTGCACTATGCCTTTGAAAAAATTAAATATAATACAGATATAGAAAAAGCAATTGCCACCCTGATAACGGAGGGATTAATTAATGAAACAGAGCAGGATAAGATTAGGAAAAGTTTATCGGCTGTAATGAAAATTCCTGAGATTAAACGCTATTATGATCCTGAAGCTGGAGTTAAAATTAAAAATGAAAAGGAACTTATCCTTGGGACTAAAAAAGGAAAAGGTTTGCAATCATTGCGGCCCGATAGAATTGTGAGAGATGGAAAAGAATTAGTAATCATTGACTATAAAACAGGAGGGGAAGATCCTAAAAAATATGGAAAGCAAATCAGGAAATATGCAAGGGTTTTTAAGGATATGGGCTACCAGGATATTAAAATGTTTATTGTATATACCGAATTGCTTAAGGCATCGGAAGTAAAATGAAAATTTTTCACCACATTCCAACTTTTGTTTATATTTGGAAATCTATTTTAATCAGAACCCCACACTGTGTCTACTATCGCCTAAAAAAACAGGCAAAAAATAAGGCTAAATTTTTCAGAAAATGAATAGTTTTTAGAGTTGCCTTTAAAAAAAATCACTAACACTTTACTGTTTAAATGTCAGTTAGTATTTCTTTTTAATTCTTATGGATAAAAAAGAGATCGAATTGCTTAATTTTGCATTTTCAACTTGAATGCATTTTTAATTATTTTAAATGTATTTTTTAATGAATGGGAATGCAGGATGAAATTTTTTAAAACCAATCTCATTTCCAACAAAAAGAACCAATTTAAATATTATTAGAAAAATGAAAAAAATCTTTCCAGCTTTTATTTATGGGTTAATCAGCACGTTTTTATTCTCATGTATTGATGAGCCAGAGCCGTCCTTCATTGATGATGAAGAAGATGTGATAAAATATATTGCCGATAATAATCTGAATGCAGTAAAATCAGATTTAGGGATTTACTATGTTGAACTGGATGGAGGTTTAGGGACTACACCAAATGATTCTAGTGTGGTTGATGCCTCATTTTCGCTTAGTTTATTAGATGGGAAACTAATTGATACGGTAACAAATTTTGTGTTTACGCCAAATTTAACCCCTAATGCGGAAATAAATGAATTGAGAACTATTGGTCAGCTTTATGGAATTATGGAATCGAAACTGGGCGGTAAAAACTATGTAATTATGCCATCAAAATTAGCATTTGGCACTAGCTCGGGAACAATAGGAAATACTTTTATTGAAGCCAATTCTATTCTTACCTCAGTTATTCAGATTAATGCCATTCGTACTAAGGAGGACCAAAAAGGATATGAAGATCAAATGATTTTGGATTATGTAGAAGAAAATAACCTTGATGCGCAATTGATCAGTAACGAAGGGCTATATAAAGTCCTTTTAGAAGAGGGAGATACTACTGCAAAACCAATCTTTGGATTGAATGTAACAGTAGGTTATGAAGGAATTGTGTTGCAAACCGGAGAAAAATTTGATGAATCTGAAAGCGCAGTATTTACATTTTCAGACGAAAGCTTGATTAAAGGTTTTTATGATGGTATCGCCACTATGAAAAAAGGAGAAAAGGCTATATTTATAATGCCATCTCACCTGGCTTATGGAGCAACTGGCCCATCTCAGGGTAGTACTATTCCCCCTTATGGTACATTAATTTTTAGGGTAACGCTTTTAGATGTATAGTTTTGATTTTAATATTGTCCGATCAAGTGTTGGTCGGACATTTTTTATACATAATCCTATTTAAAAGGATTTCTAATATATTCTGTTTTAATTGCCTCAATTATGATAATTAATGAAACTCAGATATTGAATTATTCTAAAAAACTATCTCAATATATTTTTGCAATTTTTCTTTTATCACTTTTGGGAAGTTGTGAAGATGAAGTAGTTACCATACTTGCTCAGGATGAGAAAGATGAAATAATATTAACTTCTTACTTCCAGGAGAATGATATTCAAAATGTTCAGCAGTCTTCTACTGGATTATACTATGTTGTTTTAGAAGAAGGGGCTGGTGAACAGGTTCCCAATCAGGCAGCTGTAACTACCGAATTCAGAACTAAGATTCTCAATGAAAAGGTGGTAGAAAGCTCTGAATTTATCGGACAGCGGGTTTTTCAAACAGCCACTGGTCAAATAGCTACCGGGATAGGTGATGATGGAAAATATGAATTTGGCAATTCTGTTGTAATGGCAGCTGAGGTAGAGGCGGTAAAGGAAATGGTTGTTGGAGGGAAACGAAGACTTTACGTACCTTCCAGGTTGGGTTATCCTAGTGGTATTGGTTCAAATAATTCAAGCTCCGGAATAAGAATTCCTGCAAATACAGTTACAACTGTTGATATCGAGGTGATTAAGTTTGAACTATAATTTTATCTTCCCTAATTTTAATGTTAAATGGGTGCTTTACAAAAAATTTGCTTCGCTACCAATAATTCTAATAAACTGAAAGAGGTGAAGACATTACTTGAAGGTAAGTTTGAAGTAGTAGGTTTAAAGGATATTGGATGTGATGAGGATGTGCCTGAAACTCAGGAAACTATTGAGGGTAATTCTAAGCAAAAATCCGAATACATTTGGGATAATTATAAGGTAAAATGTTTCGCTGATGATACTGGTTTAGAAGTCCCATCTATAAATAATGAACCTGGAGTTTATTCAGCCAGATATGCCGGGCCTCAAAGAGACTCCAAAGCCAATATTAAATTACTATTGCAAAAACTAGAAGGAAAGGAAGATAGATCTGCCCGGTTTAAAACTGTGATTTCCCTGATTTTGGATGGGAAAATTCATCAGTTTGAAGGCATTGTAAATGGAGAAATTATTGCTGAAGAAACAGGCACTGATGGATTTGGTTATGATCCGGTTTTTGTACCAGAAGGCTTTGATAAGACATTTGCCCAGATGACAATGGAAGCTAAAAACAAAATTAGTCATAGAGGAAGAGCTGTTCGCAAGCTTGTTGACTTTTTAATTTAAGCTTTTAGCTCTGCTTCGTACTCTTTTAAAACTTCCTTGAATTTTTTAATGACCTCTTCAAGGGGAATAGCTAATCGGCCTCCTGCAGCATTTTTGTGCCCTCCGCCCTTGAAATGTTTGGCGGCTAAATCACTTACTGAAAAATTACCAACCGATCTGAATGACATGGAAATTCCATCGGTTCTATCGATAAACATAGCAGCCAGTTTTATTCCTTCTATGGACAGAGCATAATTTACTAGGCCTTCAGTATCGCCAGTTTTAGAATTGAATTTCTTTAAATCCTCTGCTTTAATATAAATATATGCAGTTTTAAAGTCTCTGATTATTTCTAATCGGTTATCCAGAACAAATCCTAAAAACCTTATTCTGTTTTCAGAATTTGTATCATAAACCAGGCGATGAATTCTTTCTGTATTTAGCCCTCTGTCCATTAAAACAGCAATATTTCTATGTACTTTACTGGAGGTGCTGGAGTATTTGAATGAGCCAGTGTCAGTCATGATTCCCGCATAAATGCATTCTGCAATGGCCACGTCTATTAGTTTCTGATCACCAAGTAAAGTAATGAAATCAAAAATTAGTTCTGCTGTAGCGGATGCTTTAGTATCCCAAAGTTCAAATTTGGCAAAATCTTCTTTTCCCAAATGATGATCGATTAATACTTTTTCTGCAGGTGAATTTGCAATTGGTTTACCTAGTTTTTCAATTCGGTCTAGGCTGGAAAAATCCAGACAAAATATTAAACCTGCTTCATTTATTTTCTTATCTAAAGCAGTTTTATCCTCATTTTCGTAAATAGCAACTTTTTCATTATCAGTCATCCAAAATAAAAATTGAGGATAATCATCTGGCGAAATAACTAAAGTATCATGACCTTTTTTCTGGAGGTACATGGATAAAGCCAAACATGAACCCAGGGCATCGGCATCAGGCCTTCTGTGAGGAACAATAATTACTTTTTGAGGAGATTGTAGCTTTTCTTTGAGCAATTCAAGATTACGCATCACATATTTGGTATTAACCAGTCACAAAAATGTAAATAAATAACTGCAATTACAATAGTGGTTTTTTGCCAAAAATTGATTAACCTAATTTCAGATTCTCCTAATTTATTTACTTATATTATATTTGGAAAGTTTAAAATTTTAAATGTGATGATGCACCCCTTTTTAATTGGAATTACAGGAGGAAGTGGTTCTGGGAAAACCTATTTTTTGAGTAAATTACTAGAAAGAGTTGGGAAAGATAATGTTACGCTACTTTCTCAAGATAATTATTACCATCCTATGCATCTGCAACAAAAAGATGGCAATGGAGTAGAAAATTTTGATCTACCTGAATCTATTGATGACAAGTGGTTTGCAAGAGATATTGGTAGATTGAAAGCAGGAGAGACTATAGAGCTAAAAGAATATACCTTCAATAACCCTACTATTCACCCAAAAACATTGGTTTTCAAACCTTCTCCGGTTATCATTGTAGAAGGAATCTTTGTTTTACATTATCCTGAAGTGGCCAGGCAAATCGATCTTAAACTCTTTATTGAAGCAAAAGATATGATAAAGATAAAGCGCAGGATTTTACGTGACAATGAGGAAAGAGGCTATGATTTGCATGATGTACTTTACAGATACGAACACCATGTAATGCCTGCATATGAAAAATATATTGGGATTCATAAAAGGGAGGCTGATATTGTCGTTTACAATGACCAGAAAATAAATAAGGCACTGGATGTAATGGAAGTTTTTATTAAATCGAAACTAGAAAATGCTTGATAAATTTGCTGTGATAGGAATGGGTCAGTTTGGCTTTAGGGTTGCAAAACAACTTACTGTGAAAGGAGCTGAAGTGCTGGCTATTGATAAGGATATTGATAGGGTGGAAATGATAAAAGATGATGTGACTTACGCTGTAGCCCTTGATTCTACTGATATTAAGGCCTTGAGTTCTCAAAATTTACAGGAAATGGATGCTGTGCTGGTGGCTATTGGGGAGAATATTGAGGGTTTATTACTTACCACAGTACTTTTATTGGAATTAAATATAAAGCGAATTGTGGCCAGGGCAATGAGCCAGCAACAGCGGCTTATTTTGGAAAAACTAGGTGTTAAAGAAATTCTTTCCCCTGAAGATGAAGTAGGTTTGATGGTAGCAGAATTAATGCTTAATCCTACCATGAAGGCTTTTCTGCCACTTCCCGATAATTATGAAATTGCTGAAATTCAGGTGCCTAAAAAAATCTGTACTAAAATCGTGGAGGAAATTGACTTTGAAGGGAACTACAACCTAAGGTTAATAACCATTAAAAGAGTATATGAAGAAATGGCACAAAATCAGATGAAAAAGGTAGAGCATTTAGTCCAGAAAATAAATAGAAATACCATTATTGAGCCTTCTGATATGCTTATTGTGATGGGGAAATCTGGAGATGTAGAGAAGTTTATTTATCTGAATAGCTAAAAAAAAAGAAGATCAATCATTTTCCAGACCAATCTTCTCTCTAAAATATTAAAGCATTTACCAGAAAATTTTGTTAAATGCCTATTTCATTTTTTAATGATGATGATCACTTTCTTTATAGTGTTTTTCCAATAAATCTTCTCCAAAATCATTTTTCAAATCTCTCCAAACAGTGTGAATGTGGTTGGCCTCATTTTGTGAATTATCATATTCAATTAAAATGGTTGGTCCATGAATTCTGTAATAATGGGCATCTCCTACTGCAAAACTTCCTGCCCAGGCAAAATGTAATTTATCAAATCCAGCTTTTTTAATTTGTGACATTTGAGTGTGGGCGATACCTTTTTCCATATTCTGGATATACACATTTAAAAGCTCACTGAAAACCAACTTTTGTTCTTTTGTCAGCTTTGAATAAGGTAGCCCTTCAATATTTTCAAGTATTACTTTTCTATCCGCAGCGGTTACTATTTCATTTGGAGCTTCATCCATAATCACTGCTAGAGATTGTTGGTCTTTATCTAGCATTTTTACCAGCTTTCGTCCCAATTCTTCTTCTTGTTTCAAAACCTGTAAACCTTTTTTCTCTCCAGCAGGGACTTTGCCCGGATTAGAGCCCAAAAATGCAGGTGTAACAGAAAGTTCTCCTGTAACAGCAGAAAAATTTAGGGAAAGGTGATGTCCTTCAAATCTCCATCCCCAGGGCTCTTTTGCAGATGGTTCTCCAAAAATGGAGAAATAATACAGTTCCGGATGCCTTCTTCTGTCATTTGGTCCTCTTCCTTCGAGCTCTCTTAGCACCAATTCCAATTCCATGATAGCTCTTATTTTATTATATCCCTGAGTGCTCAGAGCTGTTTTTAATAAGGCTATTCCTTTTTTTCTTTGTGCCTGATCTAATTCTTCAAATGGCAAGCCTTTTCTTTCTCTTGGGATATAATGCCAGTTTTGTCTTTCATCAGTTTTAAAATCAAAATTGGCTTTTCCAGCTTGTTCAGTATTTAGGCTGGCTAAAAATTCCTGAGCTGCATTTAACATATCAGCATTTTTTGAAGTAAATTTATTTTCTATTTCTTCTTCAGAAATGCCACTAAATTTAAAAGCTACAATGGAGGCTATGATCAGGGCAATGGCTATGAGGATTAGTTTTTTCATTAGTTTTTAAGTAAAAAATAAGGTTGCTATCTTTTTTTTTGTGCAATTTTATCAAGGTACAAAAAGTAATGTTAATACACACTAAAAAGACACTGGAAAAGGAAAAAGGTTATATAAACCCGTTTTATAATAGGCCAGATTAAACAAAAATAGTATTTGTTTAAAAGAGGTTTTTAAGAGATGCCCATAGTAATTTCTTTTTTCCTATATCCTTTATTAATTCCGACAGGCTATCAGAAAATATAAAGGTATGTGCTTCATTTTTTACCGGGAAATAATTTACTGCAGAATCTCCAAGTGATAAAGAAGATGGAGTAATACCGAAAACAATCAGTTGTTGGAAATTAAATTCATCAGTAAGTATTGGGAAATCAATTGTGGCATTATCTGCTACATTCACCAAAGTAAATTGATTGAGGGTAAGATTAATTGCTCCCATTATTTTTAAAAGCAAATCGTATTCTGGGGTTTTGAGGAGATCAGTATTTTGGAGGTCTACTAAAACCAATACATTTTTATCCTTTTCTCCATAAAATCGGATGCTTTGCTGGTTGGTATTTGCTTCATAACCAGAAGTGGGTTCTTCGGCAATAATATGGTTTTGTCCTTCTTTTTCTACTATAAAAATAGGTTCTTCCATAAAAACCTTCAAAAAACTGTAGTCCTTGTCTTCCATTGGCAAAAATTAGTAGAAAGTATTGTTAGAATGAGTTTTGCCACAAATGCCTTATAAGGATAAAAAGTGGCTCGTAATAAATAGCAATAGTGCTTAAAAAGACCTCTTAAGCTATTGCTTAAGAGGTCAGGTGTTTTTCTAAAAATAATTAAACAGAAAAGCTTTCCCCACATCCACAAGTTCTGGTAGCATTCGGATTAATAAACTGAAATCCTTTTCCATTCAATCCATCAGAAAAATCAAGTGTGGTACCCAATAGGTATAAAAGACTTTTCTTATCTACTAAAATTTTAATGCCTTTATCTTCAAATACTTCATCTCCGTCTTTGGTAGCTGCATCAAATTCCAAATCATACATTAATCCAGAGCAACCACCACCTTTCACCAATACCCGTAGGTTATGATTGTCAGAATGACCGTCTACTTTTCTTAATTCAAATATTTTATCTTTTGCTTTATTTGTAACTGCAATCATTTTCTTTAGTTCTTAATTTATAATAACCAATACAAAAATATATTACTTTAACCAACATCACAAAGACTCGTTCTTTTCCAGAGGTTTATAACACAATTTTTTTATTTTCAGTTTAGAATTTTCTAAACTACTTTAAATTTTTTAGGAATATAGATAGAGATTATATATAATAAGATTTTTATGGATGAAAAAAGCCAAAATCTAGCAATAGATTAATGGTCTATTATGACCTTTTCCACAGACAAAAGCAAAAAGTATTTCTGCCTAGTATTTTTGTTTTATATAATCTTGACTAAATAGATGTACAGAATTAAATATACTTAATAATTGACACAACTTTTTGATAATTAGATAAAAGTACTCAATATAAAATAGTACTGGTACTTATAAAGTGTTTTGAATTGGTAGATTTCGGTAAAACCGTCATGTATCTATTCCAAAAAAGCAGTTTAACCAAAAACAAAAGAATTAATAGTTCCAGGCACATGAAAGTAGTATCAGCTAACAAAATATTTCCATAATGCTCTAAATGTATTAACCAATAGGTGGAAATCATAATAAACGTAATCATTTAAACACCTATTTTTGGAAGTTGTGCAGTGGCAAAGTCAAGTATTTGTGCCTTCTCCAAGTTTTGATCAAGGTTAGGGATTTCCAAACCTAAAATCATGATAGTCATTGTTAAAAAAGAAGATCTACCATAAACCTGAGTCGGTTTCGCCATCCTTTATTTTTGATTTCTTCAAATTCCTTACTCTTTCAATCATGATTATAATAATTTACTACTATAATTTCTAAGGATTCCATTTTTTTGGATTAAATGTTTGATTTTAATTGGGATGTTTAGCTTTAATAAACAGCATGCTTTAATAATTGAAGCAGATGAAAAAACTAAACTTTTCTTATTTATAATTGTTCTAAAGAAAATGTTTAAAAGTATAGGTGAATAGCCTTTTTTTTTTGACTTTTGCAAACTCATTATCAAAACAGGAAAAAATGCTCGAAATAAAGAATCTACATGCTTCAATTGAGGATAAGAAAATATTAAACGGAATAAACTTAACTGTTAAAGCTGGAGAAGTACACGCTATCATGGGACCTAATGGATCAGGGAAAAGCACTTTAGCATCTGTATTGGCAGGAAGAGAAGATTATGAAGTGACTGAAGGAGAAGTGAATTTTATTGGTAAGGATTTATTGGATCTTCCGGCAGAGGATAGAGCCAGAGAAGGACTATTTTTAGCCTTTCAATACCCAGTTGAAATTCCCGGAGTTAGCAATACCAATTTTTTGAAAACTGCTATCAATGAGGTGAGAAAGTATAGAGGAAACGAGCCTTTGGATGCTGTAGCCTTCCTTAAATTAATGAAGGAAAAAATGAAGATTGTAAACATTGATCAGTCATTAATGTCAAGGTCATTGAATGAAGGATTTTCAGGAGGAGAGAAGAAAAGAAATGAGATTTTCCAAATGGCTATGTTAGAACCAAAATTGGCTATTTTGGATGAAACCGATTCGGGATTAGATATTGATGCTTTGAAAATTGTATCCAATGGTGTAAATAGCTTGAAAAGTAAAGATAATGCTACAATAGTTGTAACACACTACCAACGGTTATTGGATTATATTGTGCCTGATTATGTGCATGTTTTGTATAAAGGGAGAATTGTAAAGTCCGGAACGAAGGAATTGGCTTTAGAGCTTGAGGCGAAAGGATATGACTGGATAAAAGAAGAGGTTGCAGTTTAAAGGTTGCTTTCCAAATTCTTTTTTAAATAAAATTATTTAGAATGAACGATATCAATTTGGTTGATTTAAAAAAAGGGCTGAAAGATCAGTTCGATAAATTTCAGGGGAATATTAATGGCCAGGGTAAACTGGCTTTTAATAAGGTGAGAAAGGAAGCCATCCAGCAATTAGAGAAAATCCAGTTTCCTACGGTAAAAGATGAGGAGTGGAAATATACCAATGTGCAGAAAATATTAAAGCATGAATTTGCTTTTGATCTGCCTTCCACTGGAGATTTTAAGGAAATAGAGGCTTATATCATTCCTGGTTTGGATGCACACAGATTAATATTTATTAATGGAAAACTATCTGAAGCGCTATCTGATATAGGAGAAGAGGATGGACTTTCCATCTTAAATATTAAAGAGGCACAAACTCAATTTGGAGATGTTGTAAATGAGCACTTATCTAAATATGCAGCTTTTGAAGAAGATGCTTTTACTGCCTTAAGCACTGCATTTACTGTTGAGGGAGCTTTTATCAAAGTAGAAAAGAATAAAGTAATTGAGAAGCCTATTTTACTTTTCAATTTTACAGATGCTACTTCTGCCAATGCGATTGCCATGCCACGAAATTTGGTGATTGCTGAAGAAAATGCTCAGGTAACTGTTATTGAAGATTATGCTGCTATTGGGGATAATTATGGCTTTATTAATTCTGTTACAGAATTTAAAGTAAGTAAAAATGCCATAGTTCATAACTACAAATTGCAGAATAAATCGGATAAGAATTTCTTTATTGGTACTACTCAGGTACATCAGGAGAGTGACTCCCACTATAATAACACTACTATTACTTTAGGCGGAGATTTGGTGAGAAACAATCTTAATATCCTGTTGGATGGAGAACATTGTGAGGCATTTATGAATGGTCTTTATTTATTGAAGGATAAACATCATGTGGATAACCATTCCATTGTTGATCACCTAAAACCTAATTCTTATAGTAATGAATTGTATAAAGGGATTTTGGATGGGGAATCAAAAGGGGTGTTCAATGGGAAGATATTTGTGAGACCTGATGCTCAGAAAACCAATGCATTCCAGGAAAATAAGAATATTTTATTATCTGATACTGCCTCTGTTGATACAAAGCCTC
>JAHQVQ010000127.1 GCA_019634305.1 Flammeovirgaceae bacterium
GTCAATGCTAATTTTAAAAATGACCTTCACTCTTTTGTCTATTTTGACCCAATTTTACCACAATGGAATTATAAATTCCTAGCTGAAAATCGGGAAGTTATTTTTTGAGCATTACTTAGTAAAAACCAAACCATGTATTTAATGAAAAATGTAGTAAAATTTCAGCATAAACAGAGTTGAATTCTCAAACTTAATAATATTGAGAAAAACAAAGCTGTGATTTGTAAAAATGTAGATGTTAAAAAATACTTATGCTATTGTACACTTTTGGAGCATCTTTAGCCAGAAGATGAAATTCACAATTTGAAAAGTTAATGCTTTGTAAAACTACTTTCCCAAACCTTAATTAGTTTCTAATTAGAAATATTCTACTGCTTAATCAGTTAAAATTTACAGAAAACTTATTATAACTATCCAAATTATATATCATATGAAGAAAATAATCTTTACAGTATTTATCTTAATTTTCGCCATTAGTGGTATAATGGCTCAGAAAAAAAAGAAAAAAGCGAAAGAAGAAGAAATGATAGAAATAGATATAGAGGTAACTGAGGAGGTATTATTTGAAGAGGAATCATACTCCTCGGATAAACCTATTGAACTCTTAGATAATATTCGATACAACAAAAAGTATGAAATTTATGGTAAAATAAATGATGATTTTGATTGGTATTACAAGCGATATTCAAAAAATAAACTATATGGCATTGTAAATAAGAGTGGCGATGTGATACTCCCTGATTTGTATTATCAAGCAGTATAGAAATGCTAAAAATAGTGTCGTTTTAAATCTTTCAGGGAATTTTGGATTGTTTAACCTGAATGAGCTACAATGGACAATTCCCATGGAATATGAATCTCTTTCCAGATTAAATAATAATTTATATCAAGCTAAAAAAAATGGAAGATGGGGAATAATTGATGAAAATAACCTGACTATTGTTCCCTTTGATTGGACAGATATTCGAACTATTTCCGGGTTAGAAAATTATTTGATCGTAAGGGATAATTCTTATCCAAGCAAACAGCTTGGAATTTATAGTATTACAGCAAGAAAACTAACAGTTCCATGTATCTATAATAGTCTGGATAAGGTAAATAGGCATAATTTTTTTAAAGTAAAGAATGGCGCTAAGTATAATATAGTTGATATAAATAACCAACCAAAATTTAAAACCTGGTATGATGAATTGATAATTCCAAAAAATGGTAGAAATTTTTATATCGTTAAAACAAACAATAGGTATGGTGTAATAGATGATAATGAGCAAGAAGTGGTACCAATTGAATACCAGGAAATTTCGAAGCGACCTTATTCCGATGGTTCTTATCTGGCCAAAAATAAGGATGGAAAATATGGTTTCATGTTGCTCGATGGCAGAATCACTCTCCCTTTTGAATATGATAACCTTACAACAAAATATAATGATAATGTAGTTTCAGTACAAAATGGTCAATGTGGATTGGTACAGGTAAATTCCGGAGTGCCCTATGAAATTGTGATTTGTAATTATGATGACATAAGAGGAGTGAGTAGTACTTTCATTTTAGAAAAAGATGGAAAATATGGTTTACTGGATGAATATGGTAAACTTTTAACAGAAATAGAATACCAATCGCTGGAAGTTTTGAACCCAAATTCTTATCAAAATTTAATTATTAAAGCTAAAAAAGATAACGATCAAGTTCTATTGTTAGATGAACAGGGCAAGCTTATTAACAACGAAAAATACAAAGACATTTCTGTTATTATCAATAAAGACAAATCGAATTATTATCGGGTGAACTTTTCCTATTTAAAGGCATTGGGAAAAAACAAAAAATATAGGATCATAGATAAGGTAGGAACACCTGTCACCAAGCCTCTTTTTGATGATGTACTTGCAGAAACTAATAACATGGTAACTGTAAAATCGAAAGGAAAATATGGTCTTTATTATATTCTAGATCAAAAAATGGTAGTAGATTATCAATATGATCAAATAGTATTTGCCAAAGGTTATTTTATTGGGGTTTCTGGGAAAACAATGGATTTCCTTTACACAAAATCCGGGCAGCTTATAAAAAAGGTTCCTGGTAAATAAGTATATTTTCACGCATTTATCTCACGACAGTACCCAAGTGTACGACTGTGAGATAAATACGTATAAATAGAAACATTATAAAGACCTACTATAACCCTGAGCTTTATTTTTCGCTAATAAGGCTGTCAATTCTTCCACAATTTCCGGATGTTGATCGTACAGATTATGCTGTTCTTCCGGATCATTTTCCATATCGAATAAAGTTCCTGGAACTTCCCCTTGTTTAGGTTCAATAGTAGCTGGGGAAGAAAATCCTCCCGAACCCAAATGCGGTGTAAATTTCCACTTTCCTTTTCTAATGGAAAAAATACCATGTAAAGAATGATGAATAGTGGCTTCCCGAATGGGTTGCTCGCTGACTTCTCCAGTAAAAGCTGGCCATAAATTAAAACTATCTTCCCCTACCCTATCTGGAAGTGATTTCTTTAGTAAACCCGCCAGTGTTCCAAATAAATCGATGGTGCACATCACTTCATCACTGCTCGAACCTGCTTTTATCTCGCCTTTCCATCTGGCTATAAATGGTACTCTGTGTCCAGCTTCATAAATATCAGCCTTTCTTCCTTTATAAATATAATTTGCCTGATGACCATATGCTTCTTTATCGGAAGGTTTCCAATCTGATCCATTATCTGATGTGACAATAATCAAGGTACGATCATCCATTCCTGTAGCTGCAACAGCCTGCATTACCTTTCCCACCTGGGCATCAACCATATTTACAAAATCACCATATTTTCCTGCATTTGATTTTCCGCCAAATTCCTCGGTAGGCATCCATGGCGTATGTGGTGCAGGAAGTGGCAAATACAAAAAGAAGGGAGCTTCCTCATTTGACTGCTGACTGATATAATTACAGGCAGAATCCACCAAGGATGGTAATACTTCGAAAAAATCAAATCCGGGTGACATTTTACCCTGTCTCCAAAATACTCCTCTGCCATCAATTTTCTGATCTTTACCTTTGGTATAAACTGTTGGAGCTGCGACTGCCATACCATTTCTAACATACAAATAAGGACTCATATCCAGAGATGCGGGAATGATCAGGGAATAATCAAAACCATGATCCGATGGACCTCCTCCTACTGGTTTTGAATAATCTACATTATCATCAAATCCTTCAGGCACATTATTTTTGATATCTTCAATAACTTTGGATTCATCTATTTTTTGCCAGTCTAAACCCAAATGCCATTTCCCAACACAAGCAGTATTGTAACCATTCTGCTTTAAAAAACTAGCTACAGTTTCTCTTCCAGGCTCAATTAATGAAGGTGAATATCCCCACAAAACACCTTTTTTTAATCTTGTTCTGAAAGCATACCTTCCAGTAAGGACTCCATATCGCGTTGGAGTGCAAACTGAAGAATTGGTATGGGCATCGGTAAAATGAATGCCTTCATTTACGATTTTATCCATATTGGGAGTGGGAATATCCGAATCAGGATTCAGACTTTTCAAATCGCCATATCCCATATCATCTGCCAAAATAAAAATGATATTTGGTTTCTGGATTTGGGCAACGGTTTCTTCCTTGTTCTGTATTTGTTGCTGGGAATTGCAGCTCAGGATAACCAGAATCAGGGTAAAATAGATTAGTTTATTCATTTTCAATTTAGTTAAATCATGGTTCTGTACCTAAAAATAGGGTCGAAATCATTAATCTCTAAATTATTCCAAAGTGAATGTTCATATGAGATAAAAATTCCTTTCCCAATCCATTAATTCAGCATTTGAAGAATGATACTCAATTTATTAATATTACATCCGAATAAAAATAAATAGAACTATTTTTAATAAACACCGTTTAGTAAATTACCAATGATAAACAGATGAACAATGGGTATATCAGAAAGGAAGGAAAGAGAGAAACAGGAAATGCAGGATTTGATATTAAACGCTGCTGCAAAAATATTCCTTAAGGAAGGTTTTGATAAAGTCAGTATCCGAAAAATTGCTGATGCCATTGAATATAGCCCAGCTACCATCTATTTATATTTCAAGGATAAAAATGAATTGTTTTATGCCATCCAGAAACAGGCTTTTGATAAGTTCTTTCTGTATTTCCAGACGGTGAGCCCTACGGAAGATCCAATAGACAGGCTTAGAAATTTAGGAGAAGTGTATATTCGATTTGCTATGGAAAATCCCGGATATTACGATCTAATGTTTATCATGAGAGCACCAATGGAATCTATTGAAAATGCTCTTGACTGGGATGAGGGATCGAAAAGCCACAATATATTGCATGAGATTGTGAATCAATGTGTGGCAAAAGGACATTTCAAGGGACAGGACCCATTTATTGTAGCCCATATCATTTGGTCCTTTGTTCATGGACTTTCTTCTTTACATGTTCGGGAAAGGATGAAAATGTTTCCAGAGGATCAAAGAGAAAACATGATTTTGGAAGCTCTTAAAGTTTTTAATGACTGGATGAAAAAACTATAAAAATTCAAAAAAAAATTTTACCTATTTACTAAACACTGTTTATTAAATTTATAATGTTAATTAAAATGAAACTGTTAATTAATCTCATCGTAACTTGTATGTTCTCAATGCCGGTAATGGCGCAAAAAACTATTCTGGATAATTATATTCAGGAAGGTTTAAAGAGTAATCTGGCATTAAGTCAGGAAAATCTTGCACTAGCCAAAAGTTTGGAAGAATTGAAACAAGCTAAAGGTTTATTCCTCCCTGATATTTCTTTCAACTCTTCTTATACACTGGCTGATGGCGGAAGAAATATTTCTATCCCCATTGGAGATTTACTTAACCCGGTGTACCAAAGCCTGAATCAATTATCGGATGTGGCTGCTTTTCCCACAAATCTGGAAAACTCAGATGAACAATTATTACCTAATCGCTTTCATGACACCCGAATCGAGATTCGGCAAGCCATTTTTAACCCTGATATTCACCACAATTACAAAGCTCAAAAATCATTTCTAGCCTCTCAGGAAGCGAAAAGAGATGTTTATAAACAAGAATTGATTAAAGAAATAAAAACTGCCTATTACCAATATCTGACTACTATTGAAGCCATTGAAATTTATAATAGCACAGAAAAATTATTGCAAGAATTATTGAGGGTTAATCAGAAATTGGTAGAAAATGACAAGGCTACCATTGATGTAGTTTATCGGGCAGAGTTTGAATTGAGCGATCTGAATAGCCAGGTAGCAAAAGCCAATCAACTAAAAGCTTCCGCACAGAGTTATTTCAATTTTTTATTAAACAACAATCTGAATGATTCCATATTAGTAGATAAAACTTTAACTGGAAAATTTACTGAAGAAATTGCCATAGAAAGCCTGCAAAATGAAGCATTGGTAAACCGAGACGAAATATTGCAACTGAAATATGCGCTTTCTGGAAATGAACAAATATTAGCGCTAAATAAAAACGCAAGGTTACCCAAATTATCACTAGGTGCTAACCTGGGATATCAAGGATTCGATTATCAATTTAATAATAACCAAAATTATTACCTCCTACAATTCAATTTGTCATTCCCCATCTTTAAAGGGTTCCAAAACAAATCGAAGATTGCCGCTGGAAAAATTGAAATACAAAGGCTACAAACTCAGCAACAGGAACTTCAACAAAATATAAAATTTCAGGTAATAGATGCTTATCAACAGGTAAAAGCAGAAAAATCGGCAGTAAAAGCAAAATCTGCTGCTTTGAAAAGCGCAAAAAAGAGCTTTGACATTATCGCCAGAAAATACCTTGAAAATCAAATCACCTTACTGGATTTGCTGGATGCCAGGACAAAATATACCAATGCACAACTGGAATTGGTGGTCGCTAAATATGACCTTCTACAGAAAGAAGCATCACTTGAAAGAACTATTGCCATTAATTGAAAACAAAAATCTAAAAACTAAAATCATGAATATTTTAAAAAATCTCTCCATAATTCTATTCACCGGAATGGTTGCCATTTCCTGTAATCAAAATTACAATGCAAAATATGCCAGCCAAACGGAAGAAAAGTTAAAACCAGTTTTAGTAGAAGATTTATCTCTTTCTAAAGAACCAATTGTGATAGATGCCAGCGGAATATTGGGATCAAAGGCTGAAGTTAAAATGTCCTTTAAACTTGGAGGAATAATTCAAAAGATATTTGTTGAAGAAGGACAATCGGTAAAAGCAGGGCAGCTTTTAGCTTCCTTAAACATGTCTGAAATTGATGCACAGGTGAATCAGGCAAAAAATGCTGTAGAAAAAGCAAAAAGAGATTTAGCCAGAGCAGAAAATCTACACAGTGACAGCGTGATTACCCTGGAACAATTACAGGATTTGACCACTGTTTACGAAGTCTCCAAATCGGATTTGCAAATAGCCACCTTTAATCAGAAGTATGCAAAGATTGTAGCACCTGAAAATGGAAAAATTCATAAAAAGTTTGCCGAAGAAGGGGAGTTGGTTAATGGAGGAACTCCAATATTTCAGGTAGGTAACACTGCGAAAGATGCTTATATAATGAGAATTGGAGTAGCTGATAAAGATATAGTTAGGCTTCAGCTTGGAGATCCTGCAAAAATTACTTTCGATGCCTATGCTTCCACTGATTTTCCAGCCTATGTTTCGGAAATTGCCGAATCTGCCGATCCTCAAACTGGGACATTTGAGGTTGAACTCACTATGGAACCATCAGCCTATATTATTAAAAATGGATTTGTGGGAAAAGTAAAAATATATCCTGCTACAAAAAATAGTTACTACAAAATTTCCATCAATGCACTTGTGGAAGGCAATCAAGAAACGGCCCAGATTTATGTGCTCGAGGAAAAATCAAATACAGTAAAAAAAGTAAAAGTAAAGCCTGAGTATATTGTAGATGGATTTTTCACTATACAAGCCAATGATTCAATGAGTGGAAAAGTAGTGGTGGAAGGAGCCGCTTACTTATCGGATGGCGACCAAGTGGAAATCATTAATTGAGCCTGAATAATAAATTCTAAAAAAATATTACCATGAAACTTCCTAAGTTAGCTATAGATAATTACCAGTTTGTAGTTATCCTGATCATTCTGGGTGCATTTGTTGGAATCAATTCATTTCTTTCTATGCCCCGATCTGAAGATCCAAGTCCGGATTTTCCATTTTATACCGTAATTGCTGTTTACCCAGGTACCAGTCCGGAAGACATTGAAGAACTGGTGGTGGACCCAATCGAAGAAGCGATAGAAGAAGTAGATAATATTAAAAAAATCCAGACTAAGATAGAAGATGGTTTAGCCATCATTAGTATTGAAGGCTACTTTGGATATGATATTGATGATCAATTTGATGAAATTCAAACTGAAATCAATAATGTTCGGTCCAAATTACCAGCAGATTTATTTAGTCTGGATATTGAACAATTTGATCCAACAACAGGAGTAAATATTCAGCAATTGGCTTTAGTTTCAGCAAATGTACCTTACAACCAACTTAACGATTATGCTGAAGATTTGGAAAATATGCTCAAAACTATTGGTGGATTATACGATGTGAAAATTGAAGGAGAACCAGAAGAACAAATTAGGATCTCGGTGGATTTCCAAAAGATGGCACATCAGCATATTTCCCTTAATCAGGTTATTGGGATTTTAAAAGGGAATAACAATAATATTCCCGGTGGTGATGTGAAATCGGGAATCAAATCCTTTAATATCAAATCTTCTGGTGGATATAAGAATATTCGGGAAATTGCCAATACTGTAATCAGTTCAGGAAATGGAAAAATTGTTTATCTGAAGGATATAGCTACTGTTTCACATGATTATGAAGATTTGAGGTGGAAAGCTGCCTATTTGGGCAAACGCAGTATTTTCCTAAGCCTCACCCAAAAAGATGGAGAAAACATTGTGGCTTTAGCAGAAGAAATAAATAATAAACTTGAAGAATTCCGTACTCAGCTTCCTGAAAATATTCAATTGGTTTCGTCATTCGAACAAGCTCCTGCAGTACAGGCTAGAATATCTTCCTTTTTTATTAATCTACTTCAGGGAGTTTTACTAGTAGGGGCAATTATTCTGATATTCCTGGGCTTCCGGCCTGCTTTGATCATCATGACTGTAATTCCCCTATCCATTTCCATGGCTATTGGAGCATTGGATTTCAGCGGATTCGGATTACAACAAATTTCTATTGCAGCATTGGTGATTGCACTGGGACTTTTAGTAGATAATGGAATTGTGGTGATAGAAAATATAGTCAGGTATCAGAAATTGGGCTATGCATTCAAAGACGCAGCTTATTTGGGAACTCAGGAAGTGGGCTATGCCATTATTAGTTCTACTGTTACTACACTATTGGCATTTTTTCCTTTGGTAATGATGGAAAGTGGTCCAGGTGAATTTCTGAGATCTTTGCCAGTTGCTGTAATTCTGGTATTAAGCTTTTCCTTACTTTTGGCATTAACTTTTACTCCCATATTTGCCGGAAAATTTTTGAAAGTCGGAAAACCAGGAAAAATAAGTCCCATGGATAATGCCATCAACTGGGTGATCAAAAAAGTATACCGACCTGCTTTAAATTTTTCCCTAAGAAAACCCTGGATCGTCATTTCAATGGCAACCATGATTTTTTTGGGAAGTCTGATGTTATTTCCATCCATTGGTGTCAGTTTTTTCCCCACTGCCGATAAACCCATGCTTTTAATTGAAGTGGATACTCCTGACGGAACCAATATAGATGGCACTCAAAAAGCAGTTCATTTTGTTTCCGGTATTTTAGATACCACTGATTTTGTGAAGGATTATACTGCCAATGCAGGTCATGGAAATCCTAATATCTATTACAATAGAATTGGAGAAAACTATAAAAAGAACCATGGTCAGATTTTAGTGAATTTCACTGAATGGAATCCGGAAGAATTCTACAAAACGCTGGCATTTTTTAGAAAGGAATTCTCTAAATACCCCGGAGCAAAAATCAGCTTTTCGGAATTGAAAAACGGACCTCCTTTTGAGGCTCCAATCGAAATTAAAGTGATAGGTAATGATTTAGATACTTTAGCCAGGTTAGCCAGAATGGTGGAACAGATCATAGAACAAACACCGGGAACGGAAAATATTGAAAATCCACTGGCCGTTCATAAAACTGATTTGAAAATGGATATTAACCGGGAAAAAGCAGGATTAATTGGACTTCCCATACAGGATATAGATCTTTCCGTAAGAGCCAGCCTGGCAGGACTGACTATTGATGAGGTTTCACTGGAGGATGGAGAAAAATATCCTATGGTCATCAGAATGCCATTTACTAAAGCAAATGCAAGTATTGCCGATTTCAATAAAGTCTATTTTGCCACTCAACAAGGTGCTCAGGTTCCTTTAAAACAAGTCGTGAACGTGCGATATGAATCAGCTGTGAATGAAATTCAACATTTCAATACGCTTAGAAATACTGCAGTAACAGCCGATGTTCTCAATCCGGAGGCCACTTCTGCCATTACCGAAGTAATTATTGCCCAATTAGATAAGGTTAATTTACCAACCGGCTATCAGTTTTACATAGGTGGAGAATATGAAACCCAACAAGAATCATTTGGAGATTTGGGTAAATTATTACTCATAGCCATGATCGGAATCTTTGCTGTTTTGGTATTGCAGTTTCGTTCCATCAGACAACCTTTAATTGTTTTCTCCGCTATTCCTTTAGCCATTACAGGTTCTTTTGTGGCCTTGTATTTATCAGGTTGGTCATTTTCATTCTTTGCCTTTGTAGGGTTTATCAGTCTGGTGGGAATTGTGGTGAATAATTCCATCATTCTGGTAGACTATACCAATCAACAAATGGAAAAAGGAATGTCATTGTTGAGAGCATTGAAGACCTCAACAGAGGTTCGCTTTACTCCTATTTTGCTAACCACGACCACTACCATTTTAGGATTATTGCCACTAACAGCCTCCACTTCAGGATTGTGGTCGCCATTAGGTTGGACAATTATTGGAGGAATGATCTCTTCAACATTCCTTACACTTTTTATTGTACCCATTTTGTTTAAATGGTTTACTTCACCGAAAGTGGTTTACAAGGAGATAGCTTAAAAGCATTTAAAAATGAGGATTCCCTTTGGAGAAAAATTTCCAGAGGGAATGTTTTCATTTTAAGAATAATCCAATTCCCATTCCGGCAAACCATCTGGCTTTTCCTTCAAACATTGTCCGCTGGTCTCCCTGAAGTTTCAAACTAATTCGATCAAAATTGAAAACCATTTCTGCTCCCGCGATTACACCATAATTCACCTGATTATCCAAATAAGAAATTTCAGAAAATTGATCATATACAGCTGATAATCCTCCTAGGATATTGAAATTAAAACTCTTAGCCTGAATAATGGCATAACCACCGGCAAAATCAAGGTAATATCCTTTGTATTGTGTATCAATTCCTTCAAATGGATAGCCTTGTTCTGCTCGAAATCCTCCCTTTAAAAAGGACCTTTCTCCCAAATACCCGGTAAAGGCTGCTCCTAAAAAATAGGTCTTCTCCCCTACTCCACCATTTAATTCCAGCACATTTGCTCCTTTAACTTTTGAATTTGTAAAGTAAGATTCAGCATTCTTAAACTCACTTTGCTGAGTAGGATCGTATTCCTGAGCAAAAAGGAAATGCCCCATTCCAAGAATAATAACTAAAGTTAAATAGGCAATTCTTTCCGAATTTTTTATTTTTAATATCCCTTCCACAACAAATTAAAATTTAATTTCATAAAAATCACTCACTACTTCCGACCACTCTCCATCATTATCCTTTACTTTAAGTTTAATTTCAAATTTTCCTTCTTTTTGGAAGAAAAAATCTACTTGAGGCTGAGGGGTCTCAATTCTGAAATCTCCAATTTGGAAATCATACATTACCACTTCCCCACCCCATTTTTTATCCTGATCAAAAGAGGCGGAACCATCCAGTTCGAAATGCCCGGGATTATTGGCAAATGTCCCTTTGAAATTCAATGAAAATTGAGCCAATGGTGGCTGATTGGCAAAAACTTCCAGATTAAGTTTTAATGGAGCTTCTTCTCCCAATACATCAATTGCTTTAAATAAAATTTCATGGTTCCCGATACTTTCCGGCATATACCGAATTTGTATGATCGAATCTTCCATAGCAAGGTTGCCCGCTGATGTGGCAAACAACTGATCTTTTTGAGTGATTTTTCCCTTTCCAGACACAATTTTGTACTCCATACCAAAAAGATTCTCATCAATAGGTTTTAAATTGATGCTATAATGCGATTTTCCCGCCTTTAGAGACATTTTCATGGTATCGGAGTAGTGAAGCCAGTATTGTTTGTTATTTAGCTTTAAAACAAGGCTGGGAGGGCTGTTTTCCAATTCATCCTTTTCCCATCTTTCTTCGCAAGAAAAAAATCCTGAAATAACCAGACAGAAAAAAGCAGTTTCTAAAAATCGAATGTTAAGATTTATCTTCATCTTTAATTTAGTGCTTAATAAGTTTTAGTTTAAGTGAGTTACGTTCTTCTGTTTCAATCTCCATCAAATAGATTCCCTTTCCCCAATTTAAGGTTGAAATGGAAAGCCGATCAGGTGCTTCATTTTTATAAACCTCCTCTCCTACTACATTAAAAATTCTTATGGTTTTCAGTTGGCCAATTTCATTTTCAATTTTAAGAAATGATGAAAAAGGATTTGGGAACACGGAAATAGGAGCTTCACTGATTTCTTCAAATTCATCTCCAAGTACAATTCCATCATCCACTTCTCCTACAGTTATCGTAGTATTGAGTGTATCCGTACAACCTAGTTCATTTTTCACCTGTACAATCACTTTAAAATTCCCTGCCTCGTAATAAGCCATTACCGGATTTTGTTGAGTTGAAGTCTGTCCATCTCCAAAATCCCAGAACCAGGAAGTATTTTCTGTATTTTCCAATGAGAATTGAATAGGTTCGTATTGGACTGTTTTCAAATTTGAAGGACTAATCGTTTGAGGTAAGTCTGCCACCCTGATTTCAATAGTTTCCCGAAGTGATTCACAAAGGTTTTCTCCTGTAGAAGCACAACCAATAATCAGGTTATCAGTTGCTGTGAAAGTGTAAGTTTTTCCTTCCTCCAAAACTTCATCGGTGATTTCATTGAACCAACGGAAATTACTGCCTTCATTATTCCCTTCTGCAACCAGGGAAACCAATTCGCCTGCACAAAACATCTTTCCATTGCTGGTAATTTTAGGTTTTTCAGGAGCAGGCTTTATTTCGTATTCCAATTTTACTCTCTCACTTTCACATTCAATTTCCTGATTCAATTCTGGAACTTCCAATACATCCACTGTTGAAATGAAATAATCCCCACTTTCATCAGGGTTAGGCAGATATCTTATCCCTTCATGAAGTAAATCTCCTCCATCTAAAGTTTTGTACCATCGATATTTCCGAAATGGAGTTTCAGCAGGAAAAATCAATTGAATTCGTCCTTCTCCACATCGGAGGGCAGTTTTCAGATTTGGCTTTTCAGGTTTGGGAATTACAAATGCTGTTACTTCTGCCCTTTCTCCCTCACAGCCATTCACTACAGCAGCTACCTCAAAAGTCGATGTTTCGGTAATTTCAGTTGAAAATTCAATCCCATTTTCATTCTTATTGAGCCATACATCATTCCGATACCACTTGTAAAAATCTGTCCCAGCTACTCCAGAAGTACTTAAAACCACATTTCCACCCCCACATCTAACAACTGATTCCACTGTTGGCTTATTAGCAATTGGTATAAGTTCTACTTCTACTTCCTCTCTAAGATTACACTTTTCATTTAATAAATTGGTAACCAGTACTTTAAATATAGTTGTACTATCTAAAATACCTGAGGTATAAGCTTTTCCATTCGCATTGGTGAGTTCTTTTTCTCCTTCAAACCATTGGTAATTAAATTTTGAATCATAATTTTCAATGGTAAGTGTAGTTTGATCTTTTTCACAAACACTTGTATAGGTAATTTCTGGCTTAGGAGGAGATTGAAAAACGGTAAGTAGCTTAGTTCCGGAACTGGTACAACCATTTTCATTTTCAACATTGTAGGTAAGTTCTATTTCCTTTGCCAGTTGATCACCAAATTCAATAGTGGCTAAATTGATTTTTTGATTTTCAATATTCACAGCACTTGCCGACCAATTTCCACCAACTGGAGATTGATCGCCATTCACCTCATTCAAATTGACAATTCCAACATTTGAGCACAATTCAAGAGCTGCTCCTGGATTTACTTTTATTCCTGGTTTTATTTCAATCGTCTTTATTTTTTCTTCAATACAAGATTGATTTGAAACCTGATAAACCATTTCAAATTTACCAGCAGACAAATTTGAAATATCCCACTTTCCATCCGGAATAATACTTCCTTCCAATGAAAAAACTCCGGTAGAATCTCCAGTGATAAAGTCTAACAAATCAATTTCCTGTTGATCATTACAAATAGTAGCAGGTGGTAAGAAATCAAAAATGGGTTGATTAAAAACACTAATGGTTTTAGTCTGAGATTTTTGGCAACCAATTTCATTTTCCAAAGTAAAGGTGATTTCATAATCGCCAATGGGCAGATCATCCACAGCAAAACCAGCAGCACCTGTCAATACATCCGGAACGGAAGAAAAGCTCCCTCCTTCAACATCCACAAAATCATTTAAATCTAAACTTCCCTTTCCCTTACAGGTAAATCCCGGTAACTCAAACTTAAACTCCTTCACTCCCTGAATATTCACTTCGAAGGCTATTTCTCTTTCTCCATTATCAAAATCACCTTTGGCTTTTATCACTTGTTTCCCCTCAGGCAAATCTCCTAATTCCACTATGCTTGTAATCTTATCATCATTTAGAAAAAATGTAATATTTCCATGTGGTTTAAAGTCACTGCTCAGGAAGTTATACAAATCAATCTCTTTTTTCTGTTGAAAACAATGACTTGAAATTTCATTAAGATTGGTCCAGGAAAAATCTAAAACAAACAAATTGAACTTTCCCAACGACTGATTTGAAACCTCTGAAATGGTGAGCTGCCCTCTCGGTCCCTGAGTTCTTTCCTCTATTTTTCTTCTCTCCTCCAATTCATAATTGGCAACAGATTGGGGAAAGAAAATTAACCTGGTATCATAAAAATCTCCTGCTTTTACATCGGTAATCAGTATGCTCCCTCCTCCCCTGTTGTTGGGAACAAGAGCATCCAGATAAGGCGCTATACTTTCCGACACCCTGTAATAGTCAAACTGATACTGAGCTTTGTTAGGAGAACTTGTTCCAAC
>JAHQVQ010000128.1 GCA_019634305.1 Flammeovirgaceae bacterium
CCAGGGCAGCAATTTCCCTTTCTCTAAGTTTGATAATTTCAAGCTCTTTATTCTTTTTTTCCAGTTCACGAGCTGTATAATGTTTTTCTTCTTCTAGTTTCGATTTATCAGCTTTAAATTTTTGGGTAAGCCCATTGATGTAATCATTCCCTTCAAACTTTACTCCCTGGGTATAAAGTTTATGATACTTAAGCGCTTCTTCCCCATTTCCTGCAGCTTCGTTTGCTTGCGATAAGTATAAATAACTATCGGTAATCTCCATTATCGACCTGATTTCAGTGGCAATTTTCAGGCATTCTTCCAGAACAGCAATCGACTTGGAATAATTTTCCTGTTCATAGTTGATAATCCCGATATGCAGTAATGAATTACTTATTCCACCTTTGTCATTTAGGGATTTTCTTATAGAAAGTGCTTTTCCAAGACTTGTAAGTGCCTTGGTTTTATCATTTTGCTCGAAGTAGATAATTCCAATATTATTGTAGGCATGTGCCGCTCCAGCCTGGTTTCCTATCCTTTCATTGATTTTGATTGATTCCTCAAAATACTTAATCGCCTCTTGTCCTTTTCCCTTATTCCAAAATAAAAAAGCTATCTGTAAAAGGCTTCGGTTGATATCATCTTCATCACCAGATTTACGATAGCTTTCAAGTTGCTTTAAATAATCCTCTATCGACTCATTTTGGCCTTGAGCAAACGTTTTGGAGGTATTTAAAAAGTTAAGTAATACGAAAAATATTAGCGCTGATAAATATTTACTCATGATAACAATATAACAATTTGATATTTTAGAGTTCCAACGACCGGAAGGCTCCCTTAATATGAGTATACCTAAGAAAAGTAATATTTTTCCACTAAAAATAAATATTAGCCATTATTTTCTGAAATTTTTACAAATCAAACCCTAAGTTTCACTTAAATTGATCTTTTCAAAGCCAACATATATCCCAAATGCATACCTTCATGAGCATTATTAAAAGCAATAGCATCCTGGATATTATTCAATTCAAAGCCATAGCTTGTGGCATATGTTTTAAAATTTTCGAATTTTCCCTTTTCCAAATCTTCTTCCAGTTTATCTACAAGAGGAAATAAATTTTCTTTTAAAAAGTCTATTTCTTCACTTGAAATGGGAGAAGTCGGTTTTGAACCTTTCCTGAATTTATTAACAATACCCATATCCAGATTTAATTCTAAACCTCCCATTCCGTAAGAAAGTAATTGTTGGGTAACGATAATATGTCCAAAATTCCAAACTAAGTTATTGTTGAAACCTTCAGGAATTTTGTTTAAATCATCTGTAGAATGTGTTTCTATTATTTTTAAAATATTATTTCTTGAAGCTCTTGAAATAGCTAAAGCTCTTTTTATTTCTGAATTCATTTTAGTTAAAAGGATTAGGATAAGTTTAAAAAAAATCAGGGTGCAATATGAATATTACACCCTGGAAAACAATGACTTATTTAACTTTAGAATAATTATTTCAACTTCATATCCGAAATAATTCCCTCTATTTTCTTATCAAGTTTGGCCGAAACTCCATCAAATTGATCAGCTGATGGCAATTCAGTATTTACACTAAAGTAGAATTTAATTTTCGGCTCAGTTCCAGAAGGACGAGCAGAGACTTTACTTCCATCTTTAGTGATGAACTGTAAAACATTTGACTTAGGCAGATCAATTACCTCTTCAGTTTTAGAAATCACATTTTTGCTAATAGAAGACTGATAATCCAGCACCAACACCACATCAGAACCATTGATTGATGCTGGAGGATTAGCCCTCAAATTTTTCATCATTTCCGCAATTTCCTCCGCCCCTTTTTTACCTTTTTTTGTTATAGAAATTAGACTCTCCTTATAAAAGCCATATTCCACATAAGTCTTCGCCAACTTATCGAATAATGATAATCCCTGATGTTTGGCATAAGCAGTCAGTTCGCAAATCATGGCTACTGAGGCAATAGCATCTTTATCTCTCACATCATCCCCAATAAGATATCCATAACTTTCCTCGGCTCCCGCAATAAAATTCAATTTCCCTTCTTCTCTCAGAATTACATCAGCAATAAATTTAAATCCGGTCAACACATTGAAACACTGCATGCCATTTTTAGCGGCAATTTTATCAATCAGATCAGTGGTTACAACCGTTTTTGCTATAAAGTCATTATCCTGTGATAAGCCTTTTTCTTTCCTAACATTAATCAGATAATCGAAAAGTAAAGTACCAGTTTGGTTACCATTGAGCAATTGGAATTCTCCATGATTATTCTTCACCGCAATACCTACCCTATCAGCATCAGGGTCTGTTCCTAATAAAATATCCGCATCAAGGTCTTTTGCCATTTTTAAGCCTTTGCTCAAAGCCTCAGCTTCCTCCGGGTTTGGATAAACTACTGTTGGGAAATTTCCATTGGGCTCAGCCTGCTCTTTAACAATATGTAAATTTTTGAATCCGTATTTTTTCAAAACATCAGGAACCAAAGTAATCCCTGTTCCATGAATTGGTGTAAATACAATCTTCATATCACTTTGTGCCTCAATTACCTCGGGCGAAAGTGAAAGCTTTTTCAATGCTTCTAAATAAGCTTCATCTAATTCTTTTCCTATTGGCTCTATTAAATTTTCACCGCCTTCAAATTTCACGTCCTCAATCGACTGGATTTTATTTACCTCATCAATGACATTTTTATCATGTGGGGAAACAATTTGTCCACCATCATTCCAATAAGCCTTGTAGCCATTGTATTCTTTTGGATTGTGAGAAGCTGTAATTACAATTCCGCTATGACAACCTAAATGACGAATAGTGAATGAAAGTTCCGGAGTTGGTCTTAGTGCATCAAATAAGTAAACTTTAATACCATTGGCGGCAAAAACTCCGGCAGTAATTTTGGCAAAAAATGGACTGTTATTTCTACTATCGTGTGCAATGGCCACTTTTACTTCTTCCCCTTCAAAGTTTTTCTTGAGGTAATTTGCCAAGCCCTGAGTGGCTGAGCCTATGGTGTACTTATTCATCCTGTTCGAACCAACTCCCATTAATCCTCTTAGTCCACCTGTACCAAACTCTAATTCCTTATAAAAACTATCTACTATCTCTTCCTCATTCTCTGCTAATAGTTTTTTGATTTCATTTTTAGTTTCCTCGTCATAACTGCCATTTAACCAGGCATCTACTTTGGCTTTTACATTTGCTTCTAACATGATGGGATTGTTCAAAAAATTTTAAAATCTATTTATAATTGGGTAAAATTGGAAATTTTCCAGTGCTACCTGAAATTTAAGTAGCATGGTTCACAAATGTGCAATTTCTACAGAAAAAAACAGGATTCAAAATTACTTTTAATCCCTTAATTAGCAACAGGCAAGCCTAAACAAATGTAAAGATTTTTGATAAAAAAATTCTTCCCTGGTATAAAGTAAGAGCTTGTTTAAGTTTTGTTTTTGATCGGGGGTTGACGCTCACTGAAAAATGTCAGTTTGGGGTTTTCGAGATGCTAATTTTTTTTTTTTAAAGTAGCAGCGCTATTGGAAAATTTTATAGTGAACTGAAGTTTCCGAGCCGGGCAGACGCTTCTGTGTCATTTTGCAGCCGAAAGGATAAAATTTAAACATGCTTTAATTGTTTTGTTTGATGAGAATGTGTTTGCAGGATAGCAAAATTTCCGAAATTCCACTTACCCTAAATAGTCATGGAGAATAATTGATTTTCTGGTTTTACCCGGAATAGCCGCAAATCCAACGCCATACAAATATTTCTGATAAAAGGCTTTCCTTCTTCTAAAACCTTAATCATTCCGTCATCAAAAGTCAAGATTCCATCTTTTTCAAAATCCTTCATACTCCATTGAATCTTTTCAAAATCACTTGCTGCCCAATCAGCACTTTGGAGAGATGTTTCGAAATTACAGATAAGCTCAAGAATATGTTTTCTGACCAATAAATCCTCCCTGTTCAACTTATGGCCACGGAAAATGGGTAATTTATTTTCTTCAAGTAATTTGTAATAAGCTTCTACCGATTTCACATTTTGAGCAAAACAAGTCCATGAATCGGAAATAGAAGAAACACCCAAACCAATCATCAATTCGGTTTTTGAATCTACATAACCCATAAAATTTCTATGTAAATTCTTTTCCTCCATAGAACTGTAAAGTTTATCGGAGGTCAATGCAAAATGGTCCATTCCAATTTCCACATAGCCTAATTCTCCAAGCATTTCCTTGCCTGTTTCGTATAGTTTTCTTTTTTCCGACCCTTTGGGTAAATCCTCCTCAGTAAATTTTCTTTGACCAACTCCTTTTATCCATGGCACATGCGCATAACTATAGAAGGCAATCCTATCAGGCATTAGTTGGCTCACCTTCTGAATGGTATCTATTATACTTTCTTCTTTCTGAAGTGGCAGCCCATAAATTATGTCATAATTTACAGAAGTAAAGCCAATTTTCCTTGCCAGGTTAGTGGCATTTTCCACATTTTCAAAGGACTGAATTCTGTTAATTACTTCCTGCACTTTTGGATCAAAATCCTGAATTCCAAAACTTATTCTTCGGAAGCCATGATTGTATAAAGCCACCAATTCATCCTCTCTGGTGTAATTGGGATGACCTTCTATGCTAAAAGAGGCATTTTCGGATTTTTCAGCTCCATCAAATATTCCATCAAGCAGTTTCCCTAAATTATGGGCTGAGAAAAATGTTGGGCTTCCTCCACCTAAATGTATATCTGTGATTTTGGGCATCTCAGATAAAAATGACTTATAAATTTTCCATTCTTTTAATACCGCTTTAAGATAAACTTCCTCTACTAAATGATTTTTTGTAATTCTTTTATTACAGCCACAAAAAGTACAAAGGCTTTCACAAAATGGGAGATGTATATACAAACTTATTCCCTGTGAACTATTGGAGGCAGAAAAGCTTGATTTTACGTGTTTCTTCCAGGTTCTTTCATTTAAATCTTTTCCTTCCCAATAAGGAACAGTGGGATAACTGGTGTATCGTGGTCCTGGTACATTGTATTTTGAGATTAATTCCTTCTGCATGAATCTTTTAGTAAATCTGGCTACAAATTTACTCCAATTCTTAAGCAGGAATTTTGAAAATTCTCAGCTGGTTTATATGATAGTTGTCATATAAACCAGGCTATGAGATTATTTTAAATCAATAAAATTTTTAAGGATTTTGCTGCCAATACTGCTGCTTTTTTCCGGGTGAAATTGTGCAGCATAAAAATTATCCTTTTCCAGTCCGGCACTAAAAGGCACCGAATAATCTGCTACCGCAGTAGTGTGATCGCTTAATTCAGTAAAATAGCTGTGCACAAAATAGACATATTCATTTTCAGACAATCCCTGAAAAAGTTTCCCTTTATAGGAGTGGATACAATTCCATCCCATTTGTGGCACTTTATAGTTTTTGTTTGGAAATTTTTTCACTTCCAGATCGAACACTCCAATACATTTCGTATCATTTTCCTCAGAATGCTTGCATAGCAATTGCTGCCCAATGCAAATCCCAAAAACAGGTTGGGTTAACGTTGGAATTAAAACATCCAGGTTTTTACTCTTCAGACTTCTCATGGCAGAGTTAGCTTCTCCTACTCCGGGAAAAATCACCTTATCAGCAGACTTAATAGTTTCATGATCATCAGTAACTATAGGCTCTATCCCCAATCGGTTTAAGGCATAAATTACTGACTGAATATTCCCCGCATTATATTTTATTAAAGCTACCTTCATTTTTTTATTTCAAGTTAAATTCTGTCATAACTATTTGATAATGAGATTGTCGTTCTCAATATTAATTAATTATGGGACTTTACTGCATGTGCAGGTTTTACAAATGTAAAAGCAAATCATATTACTATTACAAATCTTTGGAATAAACTAATACTGTTGGATTGTTGGATAAGGTGGAGAAATTTCCAAATAACTGGAAATCACGCTGCAAAAATCAATGTTGAATTTCAGAAAAACAATGGTCTAACAAATATTTGGGTTGATTTGTCGAAAAAATCCCTTTTTCATAAAAAAATCTGTTAATATCATTCCCTCCGTAAATCTCTTACGAACTACCACGCTTTTTTTGAACTATAAAATTTCTTGCAAACTAAAATTATTTCCATCATGAAAGTTCTAAAAATTATTGGGATTATTCTCGCTTCATTGGTATTACTTTTTGTAATTATTGGATTTGCTTTACCCAAAGATTATGGAATGGAAAGGTCAATAAAAATTGATGCCCCCGTTTCCCAGGTTTATGCCCAGGTAAATGATTTTAAGAATTGGGAAAACTGGTCGCCTTTCTATAAAGCAGATCCCACCATGAAATTATCTTATGGATCTGTAACAGCTGGAACTGGCGCAACTTATTCGTGGGAAAGTGAAGATTCTGGTGAAGGCGAGCAAAGTATTACAGCATGTGAAACCAACAAATCAATTGATACTTACCTTGATTTCAAGGAACAGGGAGAGGCTTATGGACATTGGGATTTTGAAGAAAAAGGCAATGTTACTTTAGTAACATGGTCATTTAGGGGAGAAGCAGATGGCCTGATGGAAAAATGGATGGGCGTTTTAATGGGTGCTTTCCTGGGACCAATTTTTGAAGATGGACTTAACCGTTTGAAATCTACTGTTGAAAACGGGTAGACTCTAAAAGCAGCTCTGAAACTTATTAATACTAACATTCAGGCTTTTTCTTTTAACCAGCTTATTTCACTTTTGATCACCTCAATAACTCAACAAAACTTTCCAGGCATTTTCTACTTCATTTTTTAGCAGATAATCTTTGGCAAGTAAATGCAAATGATTTTCCAATGACTCAATATTATTGCTAAACCGAATTAATATTTCCTTCATCTCAGGTATATCTTTAAAAATTTGGACTTCTTCTTCACTGGGTAGAATTTCAATGTTTCCCAACCTGCCCAAATTATTACCTGAAAGCACATGGCTATTTCTTATTTTCTCGGGAATTTGATCTACACCAATTCCTTTTTTCAGATTGGGTTTTGGGATTTCGAAAACTGCATCTCCCTGCGCTCTGCAATACCAATTTCCTCCCATCCTTGCCACTGCATCCAGTTTATATGGACTAATTACTCCATTTATATCAAAAATATCTTCTTGAAAATGAGCTAAAAGCACTTCACAAATCACCAAATTTCCAGCTCCTCCTTCTTGCCCGGTGGCAATTACCTGTTTTACTTTGCATTCAAATGAAGCTGGAGATTCCTTTACTCTGGGCGGTTTAACTTTTACAGATTCTACTGGAGTTAATCCTGATTTAATAAATTCATTTATGCCTTTTCCATACTCCGTACTTGCTAATGACATTTGCTCCACCATATCAAAATTCACAATATTGATCACTACTTCATCACGTTCCAACACATTTTCAAGAGTATGTTTAGTGGTATTGTCTCTTACTCTTCTGGCTGGGGAAAAAATAAGTGTTGGAGGATTACTACCAAAGGCATTGAAAAAACTGAATGGGCTCAGGTTTACATTTCCTTCCTTATCAATTGTACTGGCAAAGGCAATTGGTCGGGGGGCAACTGCTCCTAAAAAATAAGCATGAAATTCTTGAACTGATAAGGATTTTGGATCTATAGTTTTAGTCATTTGTTTTTTGGGTTAAGGTAATTAAGTAGTAATTCAAAATTAACCGTGTATTATTTTGCCGTAAAAGACTGATAGAGAGATTACTATTTCTCGGAAATAATAGCACGGGTGCTTAAACTCACTTTTGAAATAAACAAAGTTCTATTTTAAGTGGTTTGTTGATATCAATTTAATCTTTTAATAAAAAAAATACCAAAAGCTTTAGAATTAAATTTTCTAAAACCTTTGGTATCAATAATTAAAATTTTAATAAAAACGGACTAGATTTTATTTGTTCCTTTTCTCCAATTCGGTCCAGGCAAGTGCACTAGAGCCAAGAATAGCCGTATTACTTCCTTTCAAATTAGACAATAATACTTTCACCTTATTTCTATAAATATTTAGGTTGAATTGTTCCATGTATTTCTTGGTTGGCTCTACAATTAAATCACCTGCTTTTGCCAATCCTCCAAATAAAATAATGGCTTCGGGACTTAGGTGAGCTATTGTATCAGAAAGTTTTAATCCAAGTATCTTTCCGGTATACTCAAATGCTTCCAAGGCAATTTTATCTCCTTTTTGGGCGGCAATTGAAATATCTTTTGCCTCAAGTTTATTGTAAGGAATATCCCTTAACTCACTTGGGTAGATTCTTTTTGCCAATAATTCGAATATAGTTCTTTTAATTCCGGTAGCCGAGACATAAGCCTCTAAAGACCCAGTTCTTCCAGTTGGCAAATCCCTTCCGCCTTCCATGTAAACCGTAGTATGTCCAAGCTCACCAGCAAATCCATCATGGCCATAAACCAACTCTCCATTTACTACAATTCCGCTCCCCAGCCCGGTTCCTAAAGTGATCACCACAAAGTTTTTCATTCCCTGGGCTACTCCAAACTTCATTTCTCCTAGCGCAGCTGCATTTGCATCATTCGTCAACGTTACCGGGAGGTTGGTTCTTTCCTGCATTTTCTCCACAATGGGTACCTGTTCTCCCCAATGTAAATTTGGAGCTTCTTCTATTCTACCAGAATAGTAATTTCCATTCGGAGCACCAATTCCTATACCTTTAATATCAACACTTTCGCCTAATTTTCCAGTAATATTTTCCACTGAAGCCAAAACCCTATCCAAAAAGTTTTCGAATGATTTTTCAGAATCAGTTTCAATAGAAGTTTCACTCAAGCAATAACCTGTCTTGTCCACCAATCCAATTTTGGTATTTGTTCCACCAATATCGATTCCCAAGGTTACCTCCTTATTAGTCATAAAATTTTATTTATAAGTGATTTTAAATTTAAAATACTGAAAATATCCTATTATTTTTCAGCTAGTTGTTGCTCATTTATTTTAGAATAGAAAAGGCAATATGGTATCCACCCGGATCATAAAAAATCACTATTACCAGTGGCCCTTCCTCTTAAAAATCCCAAAGATACTGGTTTTAGAAAATAAATTAGATACTTCCCTCCGAAATGTGAAATCAGATTATTCAGGGGCTCTAATTCCAATAATTTAAAATAACAAACAATAGGAAACCAGCCTATTACTTGTCTTATTCCTAGAATTTAACTAATATCTCGGATTGAAAATTTTAGGATTTAATCTTACTATAAACCTTTATTTAAACCACCCAAATTAAAAAATGAGAGAAGAAATTTTAGATGATTTTGGGAACAGCGAATCCCCATATGCTTTTGAAGAAATAGCAGAAAGATTGATTTATGAAGGCTACGAATTGAGAATAGGCTTTTATATTAGTCGTGCTTTTGAGGTTTTTCAGCGAAATATTGGAGGATTTATAGGATTTGGTTTGGTGATCCTGGCTATTAATGTAGCACTTACCTTTATTCCTATTATTGGAAGCTTTGCCACTACTATAATTAATGCACCGCTGGGAATTGGCTGGGCAATAGTTACCGGTAAAATCATCCGAGAAGAACCATTTGAATTTGGGGATTTCTTTAAAGGGTTTGATTTATTTTCGCCATTAGCACTTGGCGCTCTTGTTTCAGGTGTTCTAATTATGATTGGAATTTTTATCTTGATTATTCCAGGAATTTATCTGGTTGTGGGATATATGTGGGTATCATTAATTATCTATTATGGAAAGCAGGAATTCTGGCCTGCTATGGAATACAGTAGAAAAATAATTTCTAAAAACTGGATAAGTTTTTTCGGGTTTGCAATTGTATTATTACTCCTGAATATGGCCGGAGCAATCATTTTTGGAATTGGATTATTGGTAACTATTCCCGTCTCCTATATAGCTATGTATTTATCTTATGTAGATATTGTAGAAAGTATGGAATAGTTAAAGAAATCTAAAATTATAAATCTGGAAGCCACTACAACTAATTAGAGCATTGTTGAATAAACAGAGTTGCATTTTTCTATTCTATTTATTTTTCAATAAAACTCCATATTTATGAAAGCAATCATTCTTACCTGTTCATTATTTTTTTTATTTCAAATTGGAAATGCCCAGCGATTCACCAAAATCGCCTATATCAATCAGGATAGTGTGGTGAAAGCCTTACCAGAATTTAAGATTCAGTCCCGACTTTTTGAGGCTTATACCAAACAGATTGTAGATCAAATAGAAAAAATGCAATCTGATATTCAACAAAAAATGATAGAACTTGAGAACCTCAAAAATCGAAATACCCTAAATGAAATATTAATGGAAAGACAAAGGGAAATACAAGTTATGGCGAATAACCTCGATCGGTTTAAAAATGAAAGCAATGCCAATATTTCCAGAAAGGAGCAGGAATTAATACAACCCATTTCCATGAAAATTCAGGAAGGAATAAACGAAGTAGCTAAGCAGAATGGATATCAGTACGTTTTACCAGCCAATATTCTTTTATATTCTGACTCAGCAAATGATATTACCAATCAGGTAATAGAAGAAATTCTCCAGAAGAATTAAATTAGTATTAGGCTGAATTTTGAGATGAAAGGTTAACCTTTCATCTCAATTGGCTGACCTGTGGCTTCCAATACATTTAGCCACAATTCGCCTTCCAAATCAATCTTTTTTCTTTTTCTCACAGCCTCGGCAATAGGCACATAAACAAATTTGTTATTCCATCTGCTTACGATAAAATTAGTCCTTCCTGTCATAGCCCCATGAATGGCATACAAAGCCAATCTGTTACAAAAAATACTATCACTCGGGTTAGCCGGTGCACTTCTGATAATATAACTTGGATCTATATATTTTACTGTAACTGGATAATCAATTCCTTTAAAATAGCTCACAATTTCATTTTTAAGGAAAATACCAATATCCTTATGTAATACATTTCCTGAAGCATCTTTCTTTCGCTCCTTGTCATTAAATAATGATTGTCCTGCCCCTTCTGCTACTACAGTTAAAGCATGCTGACTATCATCTAATCGTCTTTTTAATACAGATAAAAACCCATGTTCACCTTCCAGAGAAAAATTTATTTCCGGAACTAAAACAAAATTCACTTCTGGCATAGACAGCGCAGCATTTGCAGCAATAAAACCTGAGTCTCTTCCCATCAATTTTACTATTGCAATACCATTCCAGGCACCTTTAGCTTCATTATGAGCATCTCTAATAATCGGACTTGCCATAGTAAAGGATGTCTCAAACCCAAAAGTTTTTTCTATTAGGTCTATATCATTATCAATAGTTTTAGGCACTCCGACAACAGCTATCTTTAATCCTCTTTTCTCCACTTCCTCGGAAATCGCCTGAGCTCCTCTTAAAGTGCCATCACCCCCAATGGTAAATAAAATATTGATATTGAAACGCACAAGTGTATCTACTATCTCACTGACATCCTGCTGGCCCCTGGAAGATCCCAAAATAGTTCCCCCAAATTGGTGAATGCTAGAAACCACTCTAGGGGTGAGTTCCACAAAAGGATGATTGTATTTGGGAATAAACCCTTCATATCCATATTTTATTCCCACTACATTTTTTACCCTATATCGATAATAAAGCCCCATAACCAGGCTCCTGATTACATTATTTATCCCTGGACACAAACCTCCACAGGTCACAATTGCGGCCTTAGTTTTTGCTGGATCGAAAAAAATACTTTCCCTTGGGCCGGCTTTTTCCATAGCCAATTGTTCCTCATTCGATTCTCTGGCTTTATTCGAACCCTTCAACGTAACATCGAAAATTACTTTTTCCTCATCTTTTATATAGTTATAGACACTATCTCCCTTTTCTGTTGACAGTTTTAAAGGGGATTTTACTGTACATTTTCCAAGTTTTTGAACCGTGAAATCTTGTTTCATTTGATTTAAATTGAGTGTATAACAAATCGGGTGTATGTGATTAAGCGACCTTTTTATATAAGCACGATAGCTCCTGTTGAATAAAATGGTGGATGTAATTGTCCCAATCCTCATTTTTTTTGATAGCTCTTATATTCAACATTTTTTGA
>JAHQVQ010000015.1 GCA_019634305.1 Flammeovirgaceae bacterium
AAACTAAATTTTATTTAGCTGCACTTGTAAAGTATATGATTTGGTCTGATGTTGAATTATTTAACAGAGACAAATACCTTAAAAAAGGAGGACATAAAATCTTGAATTATCACGAATAATGGATAAAAACGCAAAAATTTATATTGCCGGCCATAGAGGTATGGTCGGTTCTGCTTTACTTAGAAAGTTAAAAAAGGAAGGTTATTCCAATTTAGTTTACAGAAAATCTGCAGAGCTGGATTTGAGAAACCAACAGGCAGTAACCGACTTCTTTCAAGCCGAAAAACCAGATTATGTAATTCTTGCTGCTGCAAAAGTTGGTGGAATTAATGCCAACAATATTTACAGAGCAGAATTCCTTTATGATAACCTGATGATTCAAAATAACATCATTCATCAGAGCTATTTAAATGGAGTAAAAAAATTGCTTTTTCTTGGTTCTTCATGCATTTACCCTAAAATGGCGCCACAGCCATTAAAGGAAGAATACCTTTTAACCGGAGTATTAGAACCCACCAATGAACCTTATGCTATTGCAAAAATAGCAGGTATTAAAATGTGTGAGGCTTACAGAAGTCAATATGATTGTAATTTTATTTCGGCCATGCCAACAAATTTGTATGGACCAAATGATAATTATGATTTGGCAAACTCTCATGTGTTACCTGCTTTACTTCGAAAATTCCATACAGCAAAAATAAACAATGCTGAATCTGTGGAAATCTGGGGGTCAGGTTCTCCTAAAAGAGAATTTCTCCATGTAGATGATCTGGCTGATGCTTGTTTCTATCTACTACTGAATTACAATGAAAGTGAATTGGTAAATGTAGGAACAGGAGAAGATATTTCCATAAAAGACCTGGCTCTTCTGATTAAAGAAACAGTTGGTTTTAATGGTGAGCTTACTTTTGATTCTTCTAAACCAGACGGAACTCCAAGGAAACTTATGGATGTAAGCAAATTACATGGAGTAGGTTGGAAACACAGAATTTCTCTTGAAGAAGGTGTAAAGAGTGTTTATGAAGGTGTTGACTGGGAGGAAATATATTCTCCAGCTTAAAATACCTTTCTCAAAGGGGGATCTTGTTTTAGTTACATAAAAAAAGATCCCCCTTTTTATTGCTCTGACAGATTGCCATAAGTACTAGGTAAATTTCATTAAATAGATGTGCAGAATTAAATATACTTAATAAGTGCCACAACTTTTTGATAATGAGATAAAAGTACTCAATATAAAATAGTACTGGTACTTAATATCACAAAAACCCATTGAAATTTCTTCAATTAATTTTTTCTTTGTAATTATTTGAGATTTAAATCATTTTTTGCACTCTTTAAAGAAAGGACATGTGGTCAATTAAGGACACGATCACATTAATTCAAAAAACTTAACTAAACTTCAATATTCCTTCTAGAGCAATTCCTTACCAATGGAAAAAAAATTAGTCTTTAATTCATTAATATCTACAGGTAGTTTTTCAGATTTCGTAACCAGAATATTTGAGCTATCTGCCAATAAATTCTCTTCATATGTGTGTTTTGCCAATGCCCATATGGTAGTAGAATCCTATAAGGATTCAAGTTTTAATAAAGTATTAAATAATGCTGATCTAGTGGCTCCTGATGGAGGACCAATCTCCAAAATGATAAAAGTTTTTCATAAGAAAAATCAGCAAAGAGTGTGTGGAATGGACCTTGTACCTGCCCTTTTGGAGGAAGCCGAAAAAAGGGGTAAATCAGTTTATTTTTTTGGAACTACCGATGAGGTACTCAAAACCATTAGAGAAAAGGCAGCAGACCATGTTCCCAAGCTTAGGATTGCCGGGACTTATTCTCCTCCATTCAGAAATCTAACGGAGGAAGAAAAAAAGAATATCATAAAAATGATAAATGACGCTCAACCAGATTTACTTTTTGTTGCATTAGGATGCCCAAAACAAGAAAAATGGATGGCTGAACATATGGATAAAATAAATGCCTGTATGTTAGGAGTTGGTCAGGCATTTTTAACTTATGCAGGTCTGGAAGAAAGATTGCCGAAGTGGGCAAGAAATTTATCCATAGAATGGGTTTACAGATTTTACCTGGAGCCAAAGCGACTTTGGAAAAGATATTTGGTAACCAATTCCTTCTTTATTATGCTATTCTTAAAATATAAATTTCTACCCAAAAATCAGAAGAAAATAAACCAGCTTAGCTAATTTCGGAATCTAAATTTCACTCTGAAAACTCTGGAACATTATAATTACTACTTCAAGAAATTAATTAAATGAAACAGCTAAAGAAGAAAATTACCAATCGGTTAAAATTGATGGCAGAACGCGCCATTCCCCATAATATCCAATATCAACCAAATGGGGTTCATCCAGATGCGGTTTCTGATGCTGACGTTCAATACACTCAGGTTTATTCCAATTACCATAATCCATTAAAAATCACTGATGATTTATTCGATTTGTTATCGGATTATGACAAGCCTGATTATAAATCTGTAGATATAGATTATTACATTGCAGAAATACCTAATGGGCGGGTGTTTTTCGGTAATGTAGCAACTGTAGCTATTATTTCCCAGTCCAATAAACTGGTAGGAGACATGTCTTTTAGTTATGCAGACGGAGATGTAGTTGAAGCTGAAAAGAACAATATTTTCCACCAAAAATATTTTAATGACCCTGAAGAATATGATGGAACTGTTTTTTCCTTACTTACTGGTGGTGGTGGTGGAAAAAATTATGCCCATTGGCTTATCGATTCCCTCTCACGAATTCATTTATTACAAAAAAGCGGGAAATTTGATGAAGTAGATTATTTCCTTGTACCCAGTATTAGATATGATTTTCAGGAAGATGCCCTTAAAGAATTAGGCATTACCCGGGATAAAATAATTGAAGCAGATAAAATTTCTCCGCATATAAAAGCGAAAAAACTAATCGCTTCTACAGCTCCCAGACACAAATATGTTATTATTCCGGAATGGGTTGGTGATTTTTATAAAGATAATTTTCTAAAACCTGAAAATCTGAAAGACTTTGATTCTCCAAATGTTTATGTGAGTAGAGCAGATTCTGGGATCAGAAATGTTTTGAATGAACCCGAATTAATGGAAATGTTAGAAGGGTATGGTTTTAAATCATTTGAGTTGAGCAAGCTGAATTTCAAGGAAAAAATTAGCTTATTTGCAAAAGCCAAAACCGTTCTTTCAGTGCATGGAGCAGGGTTGACTAATGTTATGTTTTGCGAAAAAGGAACAAAGTTTATAGAGCTTTATCCGGACGTATTCGTATTAACTACATATGTAGATTTGGCAACCAAAGCTGGCCTGGATTATTCTTACATGATTTGTAAATCGAGTGCTTTTGCAGACAATGGAAACGATGCACAAAAAGTTCATGTAACAGTGGATCTCCCAGAATTGAAAAAAATGTTAGAAGCACAACTTTAAGATGCTTTTAATCTTTATTATTTACAGGTTAACTCCTATTTTAGGTAGCCAGATGCTTAAACCAGTTAGTTTTTGATTTTCCAAATTAGCTACTTGATATTGAAATAGGTTTAATAAAAATAAGAAATGCTCTTACTATCCCCTTTGGTTTAATTGCTTAAGGGACTACAATCAAGATTGTCGTTTAAAAAATGAAAAAGGTTGCAATTATCCAAAAATCACTTCCTCACTATAGAATTGATTTTTTAAATAAATTGAGAGAGGAATTAAAAAAGAATGGGATAGAACTGAAACTGATTTATGGGAAACCGAAAAATGACATCAAAAAAGATGAGGTTGATTTAAATTGGGCTGTCCTGATATCCAATAAGACCTATGAATTCAGAAATAAGGAATTAATATGGCAGCCATGCCTACCTCATATTGAAGACCAGGATTTGGTAATTGTAGAGCAGGCCAATAAACTAATGCTAAATTATCTGCTTATTTCGAAAAGGCTTTTCAGCAAGCAAAAATTTGCTTATTGGGGCCATGGTAGGAACATGCAGGCTAATCAAGATGGATTTAGGAATAAATTCAAAAATGTTTTTATTAACCAGTGTGATTGGTGGTTTGCCTATACTAAGGGGGTGAAAAAATATCTTTCCGAGGTGGGATTTCCTTCCCAAAAAATCACAGCTGTTCAAAATGCGATTAATACTCAGTCCTTAATTAAAGAATTTGAAAGCATTAGTCAGGAAGAAATTAAGAATCTTAAAGAGAAATTAGGGATTACTTCAGAGAATGTAGGAATTTACTGTGGTGGTATTTACGAAGAAAAAAGAATCCCCTTTCTAATTGAAGCTATTGATCAAATAAAGGAACGAGTTCCAGATTTCGAAATGTTGGTAATTGGAGCAGGTACTGATGCTCATCTTATTGAAAAAGCGGTCTTAGATAGACCCTGGTTAAAATATCTGGGACCAAAATTTGGCCGGGAAAAAGTGCTTTACTTTAAACTTTCAAAGTTGTTTTTAATGCCAGGTTTGGTTGGATTGGCTGTTATTGATTCATTTGCATTGCAAACGCCTATGGCTACTACTGATTTTCCTTTCCATAGCCCTGAATTTGAATATTTGGAAAATGGAATTAATAGTGTAGTAAGTGGAAACTCAGTGAGAGAATATGTAGATGCAGTGATAGAAATACTGAGTGATACTACCAAATATGATCATTTAATAAAAGGATGCCAAGAATCCAACACTACTTATACTTCTGAAAAAATGGCAAGTAATTTCGCAAATGGAATAATAGAATGTCTAAAAGATTAAGTTTATTGGATAATCAAATTATTTTATTTTGTAAACAAGCCTCTCTTTGTTAAATTAATCCAAAAAACAATTTTTCCCGATATCTTGTTACAATTAGATTAAATGAATACAAAATATTCATTTAAAAAGAATTTGAAATGAGGGGTTGTATTTAAAATAGAAACCTGCTAACTTAAGTAGTAATTCAAAATTAACCGTGTATTATTTTGCCATAAGTACCAGTAATATTTTATATTGAGTACTTTTATCTCATTATAAAAAAGTTGGG
>JAHQVQ010000129.1 GCA_019634305.1 Flammeovirgaceae bacterium
GATCAACCATGTTGATATAGCTGAACCTACATTCTCAAATGTACTTGCCGCTAGGAATGATGCCATGGAAACCAAAGCGCCAATTGCAGTTTCTGAAAAATGGAAAGAAGCTGAAAAATGTTTTAAAAATGCTGCTGAGGAATTAGAAGATGGAGATCTTGAATCAGCCAAAGAAGAAGGAAAAAGAGCTGTATCATTATATCGTGAAGCAGAGATTGAAGCCATTAAAACTACTTTCTTAAGTAATACTTCTACTTTAATTGAAAAAGCTGATGACATTAAAGCCGACAAGTATGCTCCTGTTACTTTTGAAAAAGCTAAACAATTATATCAAAATGCAGAAAAAGAGATAGAGGAAAATAAGGAAGATACTGATTATGCCAGGCAATTGGCCAGACAATCCGAGTTTGAAGCAAAGCATGCAATTTACCTTGCAAGAACCATAAAAGAATTCGATGATAAGGATTATACAATGGAAAATGTTCTCCTAATGTCGGAAGGACCTTTAATGAAAATTAGCTATGTATTGGGAACGGATGCCAACCTGGACAGTGGTTATGATGTGATGGTAAGTGATATTCTGACTAAGATTGCTAAAAATCAGGAAAAGATTGGTAACCTAAACTATAATTTATATGCAAATCAACAAGAGATTTTTGACTTGGAGCAATTTATAACCGAACAAAAAATGTTTTATGAATTGAAGCTAAAACAAAAAGAAGCAATTGAAGAAGAAAAAATTCAAAACCTGAAAAATGAAATGGCTGTTTTCAAGGAAAAACAAGACCTTTTGAAAAACAGGATGGAAAGAAGAAAAATGATTGATGCTTCATATAAAAAAGTAGAAAATATTTTCGATAATAAAGAGGCAAAGGTTTTCAGACAAGGTGATAATATCATCATGCGATTAACTGGTGTAAATTTTGAAGTAGGAAAAGCTTACATTCCCGAAGATAGTTATGCTTTATTGAACAAAGCTATTGGAGCAGTTGGTGAGTTTAAAAATGTGGAAGTGGTGATAAAAGGCCATACTGATTCCAAAGGTGGTGATGTTTTAAACCAAAAGCTCTCTGAAAAAAGAGCAATGGCAGTGAAAGAATATATGATAAATAATTCAGGTCTGTCTAAAGAAAAAATCAGCTCCAAAGGATATGGAGAAACTAAGCCACTTGCCAGCAATGAAACCGAAAAAGGAAGAGCCCAAAATAGAAGAATTGATATCATAATTCAACCTGTGTTTGAAGGAATGCAATAATTCATTTCTGCGCTGTAAAAACAAGACCAAAAAGCCAACCGATCAAAATCGGTTGGCTTTTTGGCTTTATTACTAATTTAAAAAACTTATTTCACCTTAACTCCTTCGGCTAGGTCAATTGTTTTTCTTCGAGAAGTAAACCTCATTATACCTTGGCAATCACCGCTATTATTACGTATTATAATCGTTGTTCTCCAGGTCATAAACTAAAATTGTTACTAGAAAAATAGCTGAAGAAATTTGAGTTTTTAGTGATTAGATATAAAAAGGGAAGCATTAATTTTAAAGTGACAAACAATGTCGATAAGGTCGAGACTAAATCTAGAAAATTAAAAGATCATATTCGATGATTATTACCTTGTGGTAAAATACTCCCCTTTGTTACTGCGGAACCATAACCCAAAAAACTTATTTCAAGCCCAAAAAAACTTGGTTCAAGGAATTCTGATTTGGTTTTAATTATTACCATTGCTAATTTGAGAGCAGACAAAATAATTGATTTGGGTTTTCAATATTTAGTCAACGATTTGTAAAAATTTATCTATTTTAAAGAGCTTAAGTTTTACTTAAGCTTTCTTTTTTTTGAGCATTTCTAACCTTTAGGTTGTATATTCATTTTATATATAGGCTTTAAGCTTTTTTTTTAACACCAAATAAAGAATTACCCCTAATTCTTATTTTAAACTAAACATAATGGAATTATCTAGACGATCTTTTATCAAAAAAACTGTTGTGGCAGGATCAACCGCAATTGTAGCACCTACTATTATTCCCTCTAAAGTTTTTGGCGCCAATGACCGAATTAATGCAGCGGTTTTAGGAGTAAATGGAAGAGGAAAAAGCCACATCAAAGGCCTGATGGCTCAAGATAATGTGAACATAGCCATTTTGTGTGATCCAGATATGAATCTGTTGAAGGAGCGGCAAAAGAGCTTTAAAGAAAAGTACAATAAAGATGTAGCCCTCGAACAGGATTTAAGGAAAGTGATGGATAATAAGGATATTGATGTAGTCAGTATTGCATCTCCAAACCACTGGCACGCACTTTCTGTAATTTGGGCTTGCCAGGCAGGAAAGGATGTTTATGTAGAAAAACCAGGTTCTCATAATATTTGGGAAGGGCGAAAAATGGTAGAGGCCGCCCAAAAATATGACAGAATAGTACAGCATGGCGTACAATTAAGGAGCTCTCCCGCTGTTCAGGAAGCTATTGGCTTAATGCGAGATGGCTATATAGGAAATGTATACATGGCTCGTGGATTGGTTTTCAGGTGGAGGGGAGATATTGGTGATCAGGGATTTTCTGCAGTACCAGATGGTGTTGACTATGATCTTTGGACTGGTCCAGCTCCGAAGCGACCATTTACTAAAAACCTGGTGCACTACAACTGGCATTGGCATTGGGATTATGGTAATGGAGATGTAGGAAATCAAGGAATTCATGAAACAGACCTTTGTATGTGGGGGTTGGACGTAGGGCTTCCATCAAAAATCACTTCCATGGGTGGAAAGTTCCTTTGGAACGATTGCAAGGAAGTTCCTGAAGTACTGACTTCAGTTTATAAATATCCTGATGAAGGAAAAATTATTCAATTTGAAGTACGTCCATGGTGCACTAATACTGAAGAAGGAGCAACTGTAGGAAATATTTTCTATGGTGATAAAGGAATAATTGTAGTGGATGGTTATGATAAATATACATCTTATTTAGGCAAAGACAGAACACCTGGGAAATCCGGAAAGGATGGAGGAGAATCTGGTACTGGAATGGATAGAGGAGCCGGAGGAACAGATGGTCACTTTGCGAATTTTATAGAGGCAGTAAGAAAGCATGATAAAACTATTTTGAATGGACCTGTAGAAACAGCCCATTTATCATCTGGTTTAGCCCATCTTGGAAATATAGCTTACAGGTTAGACAGGGTATTGACTTTTAACCCAAAATCGGAAACATTTGTGAATGATCCTGAAGCTGATTCCATGTTAACTCGCAACTATCGTGAAGGTTTTGAAGTACCTGAAATAGTTTAAATAACGGATATCTCTTTTGTTGTAAAAACACTGATTAGATTCAAACTTCTGATCAGTGTTTTTTTGTGGTCTGTGTTTATGAAGAAAAAGGAAAAATAGCAATGGGAACATTTTCAAAAGCATATATTAAAAATGCGAATCAACAGTTAAAAACTGAGTAAAATCAAAATAGCAACCTCAGCTTTACCAAAGACATGTACATTGAAACACGTTGAAGAACGAACTTTAGAGACATTTTGAATATTAACATTTTCAATAATCCAATTAAGCACCCGTGCTATTATTTCCGAAAAATAGTAATCTCTCTATCAGTCTTTTACGGCAAAATAATACATGGTTAATTTTGAATTACTACTTAAAAAGGCTTCAATAGGTTGCCCGACACTAGAAACGGCTCTTCCAGATAACTTTCTAAAAGCATGATTGAATTGTTTGTCCCAAGAAGATTCTCCTTTTTTTCCTGGGCAGAACATTTGCGAACCTTGCTTAGCAAGCACTTCTTCTACTTCCAGACAACATTAGAAGATGAAGTCGCTTTGGACTGGATACCTGAAAAGCAAGGAAACTGGTGACTGGATATGCTACTAAAATTCCAGTGGTCAAAAATATTATCAAAAAGTATTTTGAAATATGTGTGTTCTTAGAAATTGTTCATGGGCTTAAATCCCTGGGTTAATGTGTAAAAGGTAGCCTATAGCGAGAGGATTATTGCCAAAACCTGTTATCATTAGAAGCCAACGAAAAGCAACTTCCTGACTTTGAGAAAGTGGTGGAGTATCCAGCAGAAGCAAAAGTTTTTATAGAATCTATGGGAAATTTACTTCAGTAAAATATCAGCAATGCTGATATTTCTTTTCCTAAAAATGAACTTGCCAGCTTCGAAAATGGAGCGCTGCTTGTGAAGAAGCTCAAAAAAGATAAATCTCCGGAATACTATGATCGCCTGGATGAAGCCCTCATACAAAGGGTACAACTGGCTTCACGCCTTCCAGTTACCCGTACTAAAACTCAACCTGTTCAGAAATGCTGATCTAATTATATAGCGTTTTTTTTATATTTAATTTGATAAGTATCTAAGGCTTTTTAACTTTGCAGCATCTGTTGCTTCAAGGAACAAATCGCCCATTTTCTTAATTTTTTGAGCAGTTTTTTGCCCCAATTTCTACTCAACCCTGCCAGAGGAAGCTCTAATCTATACCTAGCAGGATTCTTATTGCTAATAATTCTATGTTCTTCAAATGATGGGTTTTCAAATTCTCCAAAAGCATTGAAAGCTCCGGAATTTGTCCAGTCTTCGGTTCTAACTTCCAATTCAGGGTTTTTTAAGTTGGAGTGGAGAATAACAGATGAATTACCTCTTCAGGAAGGATATTCCTTTCTTCTGGAACAATCAAACGATGAAAACTTTAACCATATCAAAAGCATCTATAAAGGTTCTGATTTAGCCACCTATATTTCAGGATTGCCTAATGGAACCTTTTATTACCGAGTGAAAATTATTGAACAGCAAAATCAAAAGGAAAGTCAATGGTCTCCTCATTTGCAAGCAAGGGTAGAACATTTTTCATTACAATTTGCCCTCACTCTTTGTGCATTGGGGGCTTTAGTTTTTTTACTCACCGTAGCTGTAATAGTTATCGGGGTTCGCTCAAAAAATCATTCATAATACTTAAATTTTAATAATAATGAACTTTCAATCTGCTATCATCAGTGAGCAGACCGGTTTTATACTTTTAATTTCTCTAAGCTTATTTTGGATTGGCCTGGGTATTTATTGGGGGAAAAAGGTTAAGAGTGCTGAGGGATTTATGCTGGCTGGCAGAAATGTCGGACTGGCATTAGGAACCGCTACAGCAATGGCCACCTGGATCACTTCCAATACCACAATGCTTGCACCTCAGTTTGCCCTGGAACTTGGCGTATGGGGAATGATTGCTTATTCTACAGCATCTTTCGGACTTTTCCTTTTTGCACCTTTAGCCAATAGAATCAGACAACTAATGCCCAATGGATTTACCAGTGGTGATTTTATCCGTCTACGGTACGGAAAACCTACCTGGATAGTTTTTCTTATCATTTCCATTTTTTATGGTATCACCTGGTTGATCAGTATGGGAATGGCTGGCGGAATTCTTATGAAGGCTCTAGCGAATATACCCTATCATATTGGCATGACTTCCATTCTATTTGTTTGTGTGTTGTATACCCTTGTTGGTGGAATGTATGCCGTAATCGGTACCGATTATATTCAGAGTATTATTATTCTGGTTGGTTTGGTAGTAGTAGGCTTTAGTGTATTAAATTATGTTGATTTTGAAATGGTTTACAATAGTGTGAAAGAGGATAAACCAATGCTAATCAATATGTTACTTCCAGTTTCTATTATGGCTGTTTTTAATAATCTGTTATTTGGAATTGGGGAAATTTTTCATAGTAATGTATGGTGGAGCAGAGCTTTTTCTATGCGCAAAAAAATTGGTCAGAAAGCTTATTTATTATCTGGGATGTTTTGGTTTCCTGTTCCGATAGTAGCTGGTTTTATAGCACTTTCTA
>JAHQVQ010000130.1 GCA_019634305.1 Flammeovirgaceae bacterium
ACCTTCTGGTGGGAAGATTTGGTATGCCATTGCTGAAGATACAGCCCTTGCTCTGGTGAATCTGGCAAAAAATAATATAAATACCAATCAGATCGTCACTCAAGATGCTGTGTACAATGCCATGGTTGTACATGCAGCTTTTGGTGGATCGACAAACCTCTTACTGCATGTCCCGGCTATAGCTCATGCAGCGGGACTAAAGATGCCTACGAGGGAAGAATGGGAGAAAATTAACCGACAAACGCCACGATTAGTCAATGTGCTCCCCGCGGGCAAGTATTCCACGGCTCATGTATTTGCTGCTGGAGGAGTACCAGAGGTAATGTTACATTTACGAAAATTAGGTTTACTAAAAGAAGACTGTCTTACTGTCACAGGTAAAACACTAGGTGAGAATTTAGATGTTTGGGAGCAGGGTGGCAAAATGTATCCTTGGGAAACAGATGACAAATCAAATAGACGTGAACAAGTACGGTTTAACCTCCAGGAATTTAATCCTGATGCACACCCTGACAAAGTGATACTATCACCAGAAAATGCAAAGAAGGAGAACATGAAAAGTACCTTGACTTTCCCTTCTGGAAATTTAGCACCAGAAGGAGCAGTGATCAAAAGTGGTGCGATCGCTCCAGAAATGATTGATGATAATGGAATCTACTATAAAAAAGGAGCAGCTAAAGTATTTGTCGCTGAAGCAGATGCTATAAAAGCGATAAATCAAGGTGAAATAAAGCCAGGTCATATTATAATATTGATAGGGACAGGCCCAAGTGGCACAGGAATGGAAGAAACCTTCCAAGTCACAGGTGCGCTCAAACAACTATCCTTTGGTAAAGAGATAGCCCTTATTACCGATGGACGTTTTTCTGGGGTTTCTACAGGCGCATGTATAGGCCATGTGGGCCCGGAGGCCCTTGTTGGAGGGCCTATCAGCAAGGTTCAGGATGGAGATATCATTGAAATCAAAATTGATTGCGATAATCTAGGTGGAAGTATCAATCTGATAGCCACACATAATGACCCTAGTGCCGAGCTAATTGAAGATGATATAGCAAAGTTATTATCGAACAGATCTCCACATCCACAACTTCGGCCGCACCCAGAATTGCCTAATGATATTAAAATTTGGGCAGCAACCCAGAATGGTATATGGGAAGGATGTGTACAGGATGCCGATCGGATTTTGAAGATCATGAAAGCAGGAATGAATGCTTAAAATATGAAAAAACGTATAATTGAGGTATACTGACTACCAAACAGTAGCTATTGCGCTTCTCACACCACTATGTGGATGGATTTTTTTCTTGACAAAAAAGGTGAAGAATGGTTAAAAACACACAAAAAGATAAAGAAATAATAAGTTTAGCTTTCAATAGAAAATAATGTGAAAAAAGGAATTGAAAATATCATTGACCTGACATCAATAAATTGTTTAGAAAAATAAAATATCGTGCTACAAATCCTGATTAACTTTTTTGGTGTTAGTTTGCAAACTTCAAAGCATTCATTTGCCCACTTTGAAAAGCATATTTTTCCAATACTTTGAGGCAAAGTAAATCTTCCATAGTTTTATTTTTAAAACGATCTGTGTAATTATTGGCATTTTTAATAATCCTTTCTGCTTCTTCGGGATGGTGGGAATAATAAATAATCTTATCCTCCAAATCAGAATAATCTTCTTTTATTTCTATATAATGCTCATTTGGTTTTAAAGTACCTTCCATAAACCAGGTTTCAAATTTTGGTTTGGGCATCAAACACAGAGAATTGGAGGACATTACCCATTTCAAGTTTGTAGCCACATCGTTACCTTCCGGGCAAAAAATAAACTTGTATTGGAGTTGTGCTTTGATCGATAAAAAGTTTTTTTGCCATAGGACGTTTTCTTTTGGTTTATTTGTTTGTCCAACATTACATAGCGGATGGTTCCAAAATTTTTCAACAAAAGATTTACGCAATTTGTGATAAGCCCCTCCCCGCCATACCAAAATATCTTTTTTTTCAGTGTAGGAAAAAGGATCATTTACCCATTGGAAATGCCTCCTTTTGTTCAGTTTAAACAAAACCGAGTTTGAGTTTTCACCAGTGATAGGTCTGGCTTTAAAAAGTGTAGGATATGGATTAACATGCGTTTCATCTCCAAAATGATAGGCAAACCGGGTATCAGGAGTAAAATAATGCAAAAATTCTTTTAAGTCGAGGAAATAAGTTGTGCTCTTTGTTTTTCTGAAGTTTTTTATGGCTTGGGCAGCTTCTGGGATTTCAAAGCTTTTATTTTGATTAAAATAGTAATTCAATCTGTATTGAAGTTCTTGCTGATCGCATTCCTCCCCATATTTTACAAGACGATGATAATTCCACTTAAAAAAAAATACTGGAAGCGCATTAAAACCAAAACTTTTTGTATAATACAGGAAATTCATGTTTTATTATTTTCTTTAAAACAGTGTGTTGCAAAGCTATTAGAAAAGGATTAAACCAAAAAACCAAAAGGATGGAGAAGAACGTTTGTAATTTACTGGTTTGATCTGGCGCTGTTTGTAGTTTTGAGTTATTAGGTGAGTCAAAATGTTAAAACATTCAAACCAATTTTAATCGTAAAAGGCAGGATATTTTATAAAAATAGCTCTTGCTTCTCCCGAAAAAAATTAAATATACTTTTAATGACAAAATATTTATTGATTAGTCTATTTTTCCTAACTACCCAATTTGCCTTCTCCCAATTACAAACACTTCCAGATTTCCCAGAAAATACATTCATCAATTTGAGAGGAAACTTGCAGAATTGCTTCACAAAATTTGAAAAAGAAAAAAAAGGCCGAGTTGTTTTTCTGGGAGGTTCAATTACCCATATGCAAGGCTGGAGGGATATGGTTTGTAAATACCTTCAGGATAAATTTCCTGAAACTGAGTTTGATTTTATTGATGCCGGTATTCCTTCCACAGGTTCAACTCCGGGTGCTTTTCGGTTTTCCAGAGATGTACTTGCCCATGGTGAAGTAGATTTGTTATTTGAAGAGGCTACGGTAAATGACAGAACAAATGGTAGAACTTCCAAAGAGGAAATTAGAGGAATGGAGGGAATCATCAGGCAAGCAAGGCTAGCAAATCCCGCTATGGATATTGTTATGCTTTATTTTGTTTTTGAACCATTGATGGGAGACATCAGGATGGGGAAAACTCCTGAGGAAATTATTAATCATGAAAAAGTGGCGGAATATTATGGGGTAACTTCCATTAATCTGGCAAAAGAAGTAACCAATAGAATTGATAATAAAGAATTTACCTGGGAAAAATTTGGTGGAACACACCCCGCTCCATTTGGTCATCAGGTATATACAAACTCCATTAAAGTTTTATTTGAGCATGCGTTTCAAAAAGACAGAAGTGCTTACCAGATTCAACCCAAAACAGTTCCTGAAGAACTTATTGATCCATATTCTTATGTAAATGGAAAGCTTGTGCCTATTAGCAAAGCCTGGACAGGCCTGCGATTTAAGAAAGTTAAAAGCTGGGAAGCTCCAGAAGGAGAACAAACCAGACCCAGATTTGTGGAGGTTCCCATGATGGTGGCTAAAAAAAGAGGAGCCAAATTAAAATTAAAATTTGAAGGGACTGCCGTGGGAATTTTTGTGATTGCTGGAATGGATGTGGGCATGATAGATTATAAAATTGATGGCAAAAAATATGGCTCGCTCGATCAGTTTACCCGATGGAGTGAAAACCTGCATTTGCCATGGTTATATCTTCTTAAAGGTGATTTGGAAAAGGATAAAAAACATAAACTGGTTATCAAAACAGCTAAAATAAAAAATCCAAGAAGCAGTGGGTATGCCTCCCGAATTGTTCATTTTGCTGTTAACGGAGAATAAAGTATTCTTGACCTATTCTTTTGGTGAATAGCGGGAATGGTAAAAAATCATTGTATCTTTGCAGCCTCATTCCAAAATGGCAGCAAATGGCTTGTTGGTAGAACTTTCAAAATTTTTATTACTGTTACATTTGCAAAAATGGATGAATATCATCCTTAATAAATCGGGAAAAATCCTGGTGTGCCATTTTTGGTAGCTATCAAAAAGTGATAGTGTTCAAATTTGCAACTAGTGCTGGATGTAGAGAGGTTTTACTTCAAGAAATGAGCACTGGTGCCTAAACAATTTATATGTCATTTAACACACTAGGATTATCCGAGGAATTACTGAAAGCAGTTAGTAAAAAAGGATATAAAACTCCCTCACCAATTCAGGAAAAAGCCATCCCTAAAATTTTAGAAGGGAAAGATGTTTTAGCCTCAGCACAAACAGGAACAGGAAAAACTGCAGGTTTTACCCTTCCGATGCTCCAAATTTTAAATCAGGGACCAAAACTTCGGAAAAGACCGATCAGGGCACTTGTTTTGACACCAACCAGAGAACTGGCAGCTCAGGTAGAGGAAAATGTAAAGGATTATAGTTTATTTTTAGATATAAAATCGACAGTTGTATTTGGAGGAGTAAGCGCAAATCCTCAGATTTCAGCACTTAGAAGGGGGGTGGATATCTTAATTGCCACTCCAGGAAGGTTGCTCGATTTGCACAACCAAAAGATATTTTCATTAGCTAATGTCGAAATGTTGGTTTTGGATGAAGCTGACAGGATGCTGGATATGGGATTCCTACGGGATATTAAAAAAATTTTGGGACTGATGCCTGACAAAAGACAAAACTTGCTTTTCTCAGCTACTTTTTCCAAAGAGATTAAAAAACTGGCAAATGGTATTTTACATCATCCGGTTATGGTAGAAGCTACTCCAGAGAATACTACTGCTGAGATGGTGGTTCAGAAAGTTTATAAGGTAGATAAAAACCGCAAAACACCTTTGATCATCAAATTAATTTCGGAAGGAGACTGGCAACAGGTTTTAATTTTCACCAGGACAAAGCATGGGGCTAATCGACTCAGTGAGAAATTAAGCAGAAAAGGTATTACTTCAGCAGCCATTCACGGGAACAAAACGCAAAATGCCAGAACAAAGGCACTTGAAGGTTTTAAAAGAGGACGAATCAGAGTCCTGGTTGCTACAGATATTGCGGCCAGAGGATTGGATATTCCTCTATTACCACATGTAGTGAATTATGAATTACCCAATGTGCCGGAAGATTATGTGCATAGAATTGGACGTACAGGAAGGGCAGGGGCAAGCGGAGAGGCTATCTCTTTGGTATGCCATGACGAGCAGGATTATGTGAGGGGAATTGAACGCTTATTAGGGCTGAAATTACCAACAGATATGGTGGAAGGATTTGAAATGAGTGCCACTCCACCACCACCAAAGGAAAACACAGGAAGACCACAACAGAGATCGCATCAACCAAAATCCGGGAATAGGAATTTTAAGAAAAGATCGAATAGATTTAATTCGAATAAGGGGAGGAATTAAAATACTCCGATCTAATAGCGCAAGCATCTGCTTTGAAATATTTTCAGTGTCTCGCTGGATTTTGTGATATTCTCGAAAACAGCGAGATGCAGTTCAGATAAGAGATTAAAACTGGCACTTTAAGTTGAATTTACATTTATTCATTAGCATTTATATCTGAAAGAATGAAAGAATGCCTGAATTAATTAAGAATGAGAAATATAGTATTCATCACACTTTTTGTACTATCTGGATTTTTAGCAGTCTGTCAAGATGCAGAATCAATCTTTCAAAAAGGTAATTCCTTAAGCTTAAAAGGAAAATACAAAGAAGCCTTAAATTATGTAAATAGATCCTTAGAATTAGATTCTTCACTATACCAGAGATATGGTTTTAGAGCAGAAATCAAAACTAACTTAGGAATGTATGAGTCCGCAATTCAAGACATTACTAAATGTATAAACAAATGCACTTGTCCAACACGCAAATATCATGTTGCAAGCTATTATTTAGAGCGCGCTGAATTGTATATCAAAAAAGGTGATTCTCAATCGGCTTTGAACGATGCCAATAGTAGTATTCGAACCAACCCAAATGAGTGGAAAGCATATGTCTATAGGAGCAAATTGCTACTAGCAAACAGTAAAAATGCTAAAGCTTTATCCGATTTAAACAAGGCAATTACTTTAGATAATAATCAGGCAGAATCTTTTATTATGAGAGGTGAATTACTGATAAAGATGGGCGATAAAAAAGCTGCATGTCAAGACTTTTCAAAAGTTCTAGGTTGGGGATTTGATGAATACGAGTTATGGATCAAAAAGAACTGTCAATAAAATATCCACTAGGCTTAAGGCGGTATTTACAATTTTTCATTCTCCTACAAAGTACCTATAATAGCGAAAGTATCCGCTTGTACTTTAAAATGTGTTCAGCATCTCGCAGAAATTATCCCCAAAACACCTCCTAAAATTGAATCCGGAGAATTAATTTTTATACCCTATAAAATCTATTGCTATATTTACCTCACAATTGATTTTGTATATGTATATTATAACTAATTTTCCAAATGAAAATCACTAAGGTTCAAGTAATTGTCCATTGTCCTGCCAGGAATTTTGTAACTGTAAAAGTCCATTCCGATCAGGGTGTTTATGGATTAGGGGATGCTACATTGAATGGTAGAGAACTGGCTGTTTCCAAATATATTGAAGAATATTTAACCCCATCCCTCATTGGGAAATCTCCTTTCGATACAGAAGATATCTGGCAGTTTTTTTACAAGGGAGTTTACTGGAGAAGAGGTGCTGTAAATATGACTGCCATTGGGGCGATAGATATTGCTCTTTGGGACTTGAAAGCCAAATTATTGAATGTTCCTTTGTATCAGTTATTGGGCGGAAAAAGCCGAAATAAAATACTTACTTATTGCCATGGACACGGTACTTCTTTTGAAGATACCATTGAGAAAGTATTGGAGAAAAAAGAGGCCGGATATGAAGCTATCAGAGTACAATCGGGTATTCCCGGGTTGGATAAAATCTATGGTATGAATACCAAAAAAGGAGCAAAGTATGAGCCTGCAATTGCTGCTGAAACTCCTTTTGAGGAAGAATGGGATACAAGCAAATATTTAAACCATGTCCCCAGGCTATTTGAAAAAGTAAGAGAAGCAGTAGGAGATGAAGTGCATCTTTTGCATGATGGCCATCACAGACTTACTCCAATTGAAGCGGCAAGATTGGGCAAGGAATTAGAACCATTTCATCTCTTTTGGCTGGAAGATTTGGTAGCTGGAGAGATGCAGGAAAGCTTTAGGCTGATCAGAAATCATACAACCACACCTTTGGCTTTGGGTGAGGTTTTTAATACCATGTTCGATTGCAAAACGCTATTGGAAGAAGAGTTAATTGACCACTTAAGGATGGCTGTTTCGCATGGTGGGGGAATTACTCCGATGAAAAAAATTGCTGCCCTGGCAGAATTGCATCATGTAAAAATTAGCCCTCACGGACCTTCAGATATTTCCCCTATAGGAATTGCTGCTGCCCTTCATCTGGTGACTGCGATTAACAATTTTGGTGTGCATGAATATATGGGTTATGAGGAACAAACTTTGGAAGCATTTCCACATGCCTTTAAATGGGAAAAAGGATATTTACATCTTGATGAAACTCCAGGTTTGGGAGTGGATATTAATATGGACTTAGTGGATAAATATCCTTACAAAAAAGCTTTTTTACCGGTTAATAGGTTAACAGATGGCACCATGTTCCATTGGTGAAAATTGAAGTTTTTGAATTAGAAATATTTATTTTCTTTAAAAAACATAGTGGTCGCTAGTATGAAAAAAGGGGATTAAAAATCTAATATTCCCCTTTTTTTAAGCACCTTATGATTTTTTGTTTGTGAGATATGCACTCGTGTTAGTATTTCCGAGAAATAGTAATAATCTCTCAATCAGACTTTTGTATTCCACAGCAGACGAAAAAAAAACTGTTAATTTTGATTTTCAGATTTGTCAATTTAGGATAATCACGATTCTTGAGGATCACTTTTTCCCATCCAGAAAGGTACAGAACCAAACCAGAGAACGGTTCCAATAAACATAAGCATTTTGTGTGTTTCCTTGTCCATAGTGCCACTAAATACCATTAGTGAGGGGATGATTGTTAATAACAATCCAACAAGAGAGATCAATTTTAAAATGGCTTTCATTTTCAATTTAGTTTAGAAAGATTTTGGAAGATTTAAGTATTAGGCGACTTGTTGGTTAACTGTTTTCTTTTGCATCATTTTACTAAAAATAATATAAAGGAATGCTGCAATGAACCAGCCTGGTAATCCTAAAAAGAAAACCTCAATTCCTGCCATAAAATTAAGGGCAAGGCATAATGCTAGGGTGGCTACCCAGGTAATGGCAGCTTGAAAACTGAATTTTATCCCTGCAACTTCTGCGTAGTTGGCTTTTAATCCCATTCTTTCCAATAAATAAAAGTCGATTAGGATAATGGCGCCCATTGGCATGAGTACCAAGCCATATAATGCTACAAAGCCTAAAAGTTGCATTACCAAGGCTGGAAAACAGGCTGCAAATGTAGTAAAAGCTCCTGTGGCTAGGGTTACTTTCCATCTGCTGGATTTACGGAAAATTGCCTGAAAGGCCAGGCCAGCTCGGTAAATGGTAGGGTTGGCTGTTGTCCATCCGGCAATAATTACACAAATGGCTCCTGCGATTCCAGCAGCCTCATAAGCAATTTTTCCGGGAGCAAACTCAGCACTATTATCAAATTTTAATAGGAAATAAGAGTACAAAATACCTGAAGCAATCCAGGCTAAAAAGTGACCTACATACATTCCTGTAGCAGAAGAAAAACCGTATTCCCATTTTTTAGCATACCTGAAAATTGACATATCCGCCATTCCAATATGCATTGCCATATTTGCGAACCAGGCAAAAAACATCACATGCCAGAAGGTAAACTGACTTTGACCTTCCATGGGTACACCTGTCCAGATTTTCTCTTTGGCAACACCCCAAAACTCACCAATTGAATTGACTCCAATTTCTGGTAAAACCGCAAATGCGGCAGCAACAAATACTAGAAACATCCATGGTGCTGCTCTATTAGCAAATTGGGACACTTGTTCGTACCCTAAAATTGCCACCATTGTAATTACTGCACCAACTGCGGTTACACTAAGCACCCAACCAATTCCGGTAGGATACATATCAGAAAGAGAAGGCATGGTAATATCAAAGGGAATCCCAACTGCTGTTGCTGAAACGGCAATCATAGAACCGGCAAGGAAGCAAAACATCAGGCCATTTACAGCATTGTAAATAATAACAAGCGATCTGCCACATATTTTTTCCAATTGGTAATACATGGTTACTCTGGTTTTTACCGCAATTGGAGCACATAGAAAAGCCCAACTTAAAACGGCCAGTAAATTTCCTATCAAAAGCCCCCAAATAAGGTCTGGAGCAGAAACTCCATGTGCTACGAAAAGAGGACCTATTACAAATTCGGTACCTGCAGTATGCTCACCAGCATACATCCCAATAAATCCTTTGAGCCCTTTTAATTTGCCCTGGGGTATTGGTTCCCTTTCGTATTCATTTATTGCCTCAAGTCTTTCAGCAATTGATTGTTTCTTCATTTCCATATTTAGACGTTGTTTGTTGTTTTTAACTTTTTGGGTAAATTTTAGTATTTCGTCTACTAAGTTCCTTTATAATTTAAATTTAATTGTGTGGGAATGAGTGAATTAAAAGCATTTTATACACTCAATAATATGATCTTAGTCCCACTAGTAGTTACTCAAAAAGGCGATAGGCTCCAATATCCAGATTTTTATCAGTTAAGTGTAAATCGAATTTAAAACTTAAATTTTCTTTGTAATCTTTATTGATTAGCAAGGCAGCTCCAAGCGCAGTGGCTTTGCTTACCGAAGCACTGTAAAATTCTATTTCAGGGTATTTCGCACAAAGCAGCTTTACGAATAGTTTGTTGTTGTGAAAGCCTCCACTAAAAAACATTTTTTTGATATCAGTTTTCCCAATTGCCAGATCAATAGAAATTCCTTGAAGATAAGCTAAATCCAGCATCAATTGATGGTAGGCTTCTTCATAATTATCGAAAAGGTCGAGATTTACAGTCCCTCTGATTTCCTGAGGATATGGACCTGTTCCTTTCATGGTTTCCGGGAAGAATTTTTTGTAGTGGTTATTTTCTGCTGCCAGTTTGTTGAAAAGATTCCGATCATATTCAACCGTTTTAAAATAATCATCTTGTTTTTGAAAATGTCTGGCTAATCTGTCAGCTTGAAATTCATGTTCATTTCCTAAAAATAACCTGGCTGCTTTCACAGTTCCGCCTTTGTAATTGATGTAATTCAGACAATCTTTCGCTAAATGATCTTCTGTAAGGTTTTCTTCGCTAAATGGATTGAAAGCAATGCTCCAGGTTCCTGTTGAAAGTAGTACGAATGGGTCTGGGCAATTCATTAAATAGGGAATTAAGGCAGCTGAACTATCGTGTACTCCAATTCCGCATTTTATCGGATGATCTTTTCCTTCAATTTCAATTGAATTGTCTGAGGGTTGAATGTCAGGGAATTTAGCTGCAATTCCTTCTGCTTCTACCCATTTATGATAATTACCCTTTTCAAAATCCCATAGAAAAGTATGACTTCCAATAGAAGTCATTTCTGCAGCTTTTTTACCTGATAACAAATAGGCACAATACTGTGGAAGGTGTAAGGAATATTTTATTTTTTGGAAAAACTTAGGTCTGCGTTTTTTAAGCCAATAGAGTTGTAATCCGGAATTAAGCATTCCTAAATCCGGAGAGGCTGTTTTAGTACAAAACGCTTGTTGGGATCCGTAGGTATCATAAAATTCCTGCTTCAAATCTTCCGGAAATGGTTTGATGTAATTATAAAGAGGAGTTACTGGTTTGCCATCTTCCCCAATATTCACAAAACTGGCTCCATAAGTAGCTACATTTACAGCAGTAATATCCCAGGTATCATTTGCCAATGCTTTCTGAAATGTGGCAAGTAGCCATTTTTCCAGCTTTTCCACATCCTCACATTCATCACCGTCTTCATCAGTAATTTCTTCGAACTGGACTTCTTCGCTGTGAAGTACTTCCAATTCCTGATTGAAAATCATTAGTTTTTTATTGGTTTTTCCAATATCAAAAATGGCTGTTACCTTTTCTTTCATCTTATTTAATAATGTAGCTGAACTATGAATAAATGGTTGTTTTTACAGACCAGTAGCCATAGAAAAACTGCCTCTTTCTTTCACTAACTCTTCTCTAACTTTTAATTCTCTGTATAATCCTACGGGATCAATGGCAGCACCTGCTTGAATTCGTGAAGCTGTCAAAAGTGGTCTTACATCAGTTCTATAAGCATTTTGTAAAATTTCCTGGGCTTTTACCACATCATTTTCCTGTTGAGCAATGGCCAGTTCTTCTTTATCCACTAATAGTGCCTGAGCATATGCTATTTTAATGGCTTCTACAGATTGCAGTAAATCTTCTAAAGGATCTTTTAGGTTATGGCTGGCATCAATCATCCAGGCAAGTGGAGGATTAATGGAATTTGGATCTTCCATACCTTCAACCAACTCTTTAAATATTAGGAAAAGCTGATATGGCTTGATACATCCTACTGTCAAGTCATCATCTGCAAATTTGGAATCGTTGAAGTGGAAACCGCCAAGCTTGCCTTCCATCATGAGAATAGCCACAATTTGTTCGATATTGGTATTTGGCAAGTGATGACCTAAATCTACCAGGCAAAGCGCTTTTTCACCCAATTTGCTGGCCAGCATATGCGAAGTTCCCCAATCTGGAATCACCATTGAATAGAAGTTTGGCTCAAAGGGTTTGTATTCTACAAGTACTTTCCAATGATCTGGTAATTCCTGATAAATTTCCTGAAGGGAATGAAGGGTATTTTGGAAAACCTGCTTAAAATTATTTTGTCCTGGGAAACTAGAGCCATCTGCTAACCAAACTGTAAGTGCTTCAGAACCTAATGCTTTCCCATATTTTATCACTTCAATATTATGATCAATAGCCTCTTGTCTCACAGCTTTGTCAGCATGGCAAAGTGAACCAAATTTATAGGAATTTTCCTGATCTTTCTGGTCCTGAAAAGTATTTGAATTTACGGCATCAAATTTCAGATCGTAGGAATCAGCAAGCGCTTTTACGGCATTTGCATTACCAGGGATATCCCAGGGAATATGGAGGGAAATAGCACCACTCGACCTGTTTAAGGCATGTAATAAACCAACATCAGCAATTTTTTCTTCAAGGCTTCCCGGTTCCCCTCCTCCTGGGAATCTGCCAAATCTTGTTCCACCAGTACCTAAAGCCCAGCTGGGTATAGCTACCTGAAAATCAGCCAGTTTTTGTACAATTTGTTCCACATTCTTTCCTGCATTTTCCAATTCTTCAGCAAGAAATTCGAACTTTTTTTGCTGTTGGTTTTGGAGTGGATTGTTATATTCCTGTATAACTGATTTTTCTACTCTCATTTTCGTATGTTTTAATTAGGGAGGGTGTCTATACACTCAAAATTCACCCTGATTTAGAAAGACTTTTTTTAAAATAAATTAGCTAAAATTAAACCCGCCTCATCTTATTTCTTATCCAATAAATAGAACATTGGGGTTTTTAATCTTACCTTCAAAAAAGTTTGAATTTTATCAGAATTGCATCCTGTACCATCCTGAATAAGTTAAGTGAATGTTAAAAATTATTTTTTTTTGTCGGTTGATGCAACTATTGTTTATCTTCATACATCCTTACCATAGAAGATTTTTATTAACAACAAATCTACACAAATTTTTAATCCGGTTTTCACCAGCGAACCACCAAAACTAATATAAATAAAAAAGGAGAATTGTATTTGTATTGTCATTCAAAATCTGGCATTTCATCTAAAGCAATTTTCGATTTATAGCGGTTTATTAACTGTTACTATACAACTATTATTTTTAATTAGAGAAACAGTTACTCCATGAAAACTAGAAGACTTATTTTACCCGCATTGTTTATTTTCCTTTCATTCCAGACTTTATTTGCTCAGGTAAGTGTATGTATGCTGAGTCAAAATCATTGGAAGTATGAGAGTTCTAAAGTACTTGGTCAGGTAGTACAAGCTACAGCAGCAGAAGAGAATGACCAGCTTGTTTTAAGGTTTAATATGACCTTTGAGCGGGTAGAGGAAGGAAGAATTTATAAAGGCACCTGGAGGTACAATGAAGGGGAACAAAAAATTATATTAAATTATAGTGGAATTGATATGGTGAAGTATCTCTTTGTAAAAAAAGCAAATAATGAGGAGTTAGTATTAAAAGTAGAAGAAGATTGGAAGCTGGATACTCACCTCCGAATGAAGGCTGTAAAAGCTCCTTGTTCCTATCTTTAGTACCAACCTTTCAAAAAAAGCACAACCGGAATTTTTTTCCTTTAGACTAAATTGATATTCTTTACATTTGATTACAATTGTCTTTTCGAAAAGAATTCTGGTTTTTTTATGTCTAAATTTTTTCGAATTCCCTTTTTCTGGTCATTGTTTTTCCTGGTTTTTTTGGTTTCTTCTGGAAAGGCACAGGAATCAATAAACTATAGTGTTGAAGGTTTTGGAGGTTCAGCAGGGCTTGCCTTCAATTTTGGTACTCATTTTCAAAGAGCAGGTTTGTTCCTTACAGGATATTATTACCACGATTTCTTTCAGGTGAATGCACAGACCAGGTGGCATATTAGCTTTAGGCAATTGGGGCCACACAGTAAAAGCCATGAAGGACAGTTTAGTTTAGGGACTGTATTCGCCTTTGGAGAAAATGATCAAATACAGCATCCATTTTTAAGTCCTGTGGGAAATCAAACTGGCAAAAAATACAGTATAGGATACAGCTATAATATCTATCTTGATCAAAAGAAAACAAATCAGCGGACAGGAATTGTGGGAATACAGCTTGATCAGGTAGAAATTTACCATGAAAATGATATTTTAGGAACTCCGGGTTCTGACCGCTACCGTACTTCTGGAATTTTGGTGGCTTACAGAACTGAAAATACAAAAATAGGTATTAATACCACATTTTGGACTGGAAATTCAGATTCAGGCAAGGCAGTAAAAGTGGAGGATAATTCTTTTGCCCGCTTTGGATATACAGATTTATCAAATGCTGAATATGGGGAGTTTTCAAATGGTTTGTTGAGCCTGCAAGTGGAGCAAGTTTTTCCTTATGCACAGCAAGGCAGAGTGAATATTGGAATTGATTCTGAACATGTCCGGAATTTTTTGCAAAACAGGGTAATGCACGATTTATATTTCTGGCCAGAAAAATGGAATCCTGCAAAAAATTATCACATCCCCATGGTAGATACTGAAGGGAAACCGTATCTTTATAAGGAAAATCAGGAATTAAAATCAGATCAG
>JAHQVQ010000131.1 GCA_019634305.1 Flammeovirgaceae bacterium
ACATATTTTGGAGCACCTTTAAGTGAAAGTGTACTTTTTGGAGCAGACATATCTCTCTCCACCTCAAATTCTACCTCCAAAGCAGGTACAACTGGCTTTTTTGTTGCAGGATCAATTGCCCACCTTGTTCTCACAAAATTGATTCCTTCGGTATCGAAATAATATGGATTTGTATATTTTTCCGCGTTTCCTTTTTCTAATAAAATAGGATTGCTGCCATCTTTACTAGTAGAAATGAAGAAATAAACAGGTAAATCACCCTGCCAGAAAATTGTTCCATTTTCTGTTTTCACTACAGTTTTACTATGCTCCAAAGGCTCTTGAGCCATAAGTGGAGAGTTCAGGGTTAACATATAGCCAAAGGCTATTGATAGTATTTTAATTCTATTCAACATACTTATTTAATTTAAGAAGATATTTTCTTTTTTTTATAAACTCCCCTTAACACGTGACTTTAGGTAATTTATTTCCATAATATTAAATGAAACTTAGTGAGGGAGGAAAGGAGAAGGAAGTAATATTAACCCGGTATTAATAAAGGATTAGAATTTTATGACAATTTTTAAGAAATTTAGGCTCAAAAGAAAGCTACTAAAACTATTATAATATGAAGCTCAAAATTCTTGCGTTTAGAAATAAAAATCAAAAAAATGATTTTTTCACACAAAAAAGTCTAATAATGCAATAAAAAGCACTCTTTTGCACAATTATTCTAAATTAAACTATTTAAGAAAACCAATACAATTTTGAATTAAATTAAAATATATGTACTTATAAGTGATGTAAGAATTTTAGGTCTCTATAAGAATAATTAAAAGATGTTACTTTAATTATTCTCCAAATATCAAATCCATTTTGGCATTTGTTTCCAAGCAATAAAGGAAAGGGAGATTCCCCTAGAAATCATAAAAACAAACATAGCCATCCATAAACTATTATTTCCCAGGCTTGGAGCTGAAATATGGTAAATTGGAAGAAAAACCAAAAAAGTACAGATGAGCATTGAGTTCCTGAGAGATTTGGTATCAGTAGCTCCCAAAAATATTCCATCCCAAATAAAACAGAAACCATTTACCAAGGGTGCCAAAATCGTCCAAATAACGAATTGACCAGCCAATGAAATCACATCAATTTTATCAGTGAATATTGAAAGAAATGCATCTTCAAATAACCAATAAATAATTGCAATTACCAACCCTAGCCCAATGGTCCAGAGAAACAAAAGTTTAACTACCCGTTGCATATTCCCTTTTTCCCGTCTTCCTATGTAAAGCCCAACCAGACTCTCTGCAGCAAAAGCAAATCCATCAATACCATAAGCCAATATTGTCCAAAATTGCATTAGGATTGTATTAACAGCTAATATTTCATCACCAAACTTGGCTGATTCTGCTGTAAAATAGGTAAACACAAATACCAGGCATAAAGTACGGATAAATATATCCGAATTGAGACTTAAAAAGCGCTTTAATTCTCCTCCTTTAATTATTTGGTTTAACTTTAAATTTTTGAAATAAGCTGCGTATTTTTTTAACATTAAAAAGAATCCAAGCCCTAAGCCCATGTATTGAGCACAAACTGTTCCCAGCGCCACACCATCAGAGTTAAGATTTAAAACCTTCACAAAACACACACTGAACCCAATATTTCCCACATTCACAGCAATAGCCAGAATTAATGGATATTTGGCATTTTGCATTCCCAAAAACCAACCATGAATAGCATAAAGCATTAAGGTAGCAGGAGCAGCCCAAATCCGGATATTATAATAACTTTCTGCATATTTTTCTACTTCCGGAGATGCTTTTATCAGATAAAAAGAAAGTAAGCCAATTGGCTTCTGAAGAAGAATCAAGACTAAGCTGATTAGCGTAGCCAGAACAATGGCCCTTGCAAAAATTAATGATGTACTTTCTCTATTATCATTACCAAATGCCTGGGCGGTTAAACCTGTTGTTCCCATTCTTAGGAAACCAAACCCCCAATAGATGAAATTAAAAATCATCCCTCCAATAGCAATGGCTCCTAAATAATATAATCCATCCAAATGACCAACCAATGCAGTATCCACTGAACTTAACAAAGGAATTGTCAGGTTACTTAGAATGTTTGGAACAGCCAATTCAAGAATTTTTTTATTCATTTGAGGTGAGTAATTATCAGATTGAGATTTCTAAAAGTAACTATTTTTTCATTCTCTCATAATGAAAAAAACTTTGCTCCTGATCGAAGCAAAGTTTTTTCATTTGAAATTTTCATTTAAAACTGCTATGCATTTACCTCCACTTTTTCTTCCTCACTTTTTTCAGTAAAGAAGAAAACAAAAAGTAATAACACACCCATGGCCCCTAACGCAGGTACCATCCAGATTTCTTTCCAGTTGTGTGCTAGTCCATCAGCTGCGATGTAATAATCTACAATCCAACCGGAGATATAAGACCCGATTAACATACCCAAACCATAAGTCGCAAAAGTAATCAAGCCCTGAGCAGCTCCTTTGGCTTCCTCTCCAGCTTTATTATCTACATAAATCTGACCTGTTACAAAGAAGAAGTCGTAACAAATTCCATGAAGGATTATCCCACCGTAAAGCATCCACTCTAATCCACCAAGATCTCCGAATGCAAAAAGGAAATACCTCAATCCCCAAGAAATCATCGCTACTACCAACATCCATTTTACGCCCAGTTTTCTAAAGAAAAATGGCATCACCAATAAGAAGAGGGTTTCAGAAACCTGACCCCAAGACATTTTGGAAGCGGCTTTTTCCATTCCTAATTCATTAAGAAAAGGATTAGCCCAGGCATAATAAAATGCCAAAGGAATACAAATTAAAACTGAAGCAATAAAAAAGATCAGGAAAGATTTTTCCTTTAGTAAACCTACTGCTTTTAAACCCAAGACATCAGAAATTGTAACTTTTTGTCCTTTTTCTTTAGGAGGTGTTTTAGGGAGAAATAAGGAAAAAAAGCCTAGAGCAAAAGAAGACATAGCAGCAAGGATAAACATCATTTCACTCTCTTCCAATTCAAAATGACTTATTATATTCATAGCTGCAATAAAACCTAATGTTCCCAATACTCTAATCCCTGGAAACTCTCCATTAGGGTCTTTCAAGTTTCTAAATGAAAGAGAATTGGTTAAAGCAACAGTTGGCATGAAACAAAGCATATAAATTTGAAAGAACAGATAAAACCAGCTAAATTCAGTTGCATTTGCAATAAGAATAAATAATATACCTCCAATAAAATGAAGAAATGAAAGAATTTTTTCTGTAGCAAAAAAACGATCAGCAATCATTCCTACAAAAAATGGGGATACCAAAGCTGCTACCGAAACAGCACCAAACAATACACCTATTTCTGCTCCACTAAAGGATAGAGTGCTACCCAGATAGGTTCCCATAGTCACATACCAGGCTCCCCAAATAAAATAATTCAGAAACATCATGGTAGATAGCTGAAACCGTAATTTTAGATTCATACTTGCTTATTTTTTTATTGGAAATTGAACAAAAAGCTAATTAGCCTTTAGGATAAATACTATTGTTATTTTGCAGCTAAAAGGACAAAATTAAAAAGCACACTATTAAGGCTTTTCTAACTACAGGCTCTAAAAGTAATGAATTCACTTTTTTGATCAAACCCTCAAGATATTCAAATTTTATTATTTTTTATGGGAATAATTAAATAATCTAAGTATTTAGAGATCGCCCTATCTATATCTAAATGCCTCAGGAAGTCCTACTTGAATTTTTTCTAAAATTAGGCTGTTGTGTCATTATCCTGACAGATTAAATTTAACGGATAGGATATCTTTATTCCTAAAGATAAATTGCTAAAAAATAAATCTAAACCCAAAAGCATATGTTTAAATCCTTGCTCCTCATTTTATCGATAGTTGGAATTGGAATAGCCCAAAGTTCTTCTGCACAATCATTAAATGAATTTTTTAAAAAGACCGATGAATTTCTAAATAAAAATGTGCTTGATAAAGCCGTAGATTATAACAGAATTGCTAAAAATAAGGATGAATTAAATTACCTAACCCAGGCAATCAACACAAATTCCTTGGATAACAACTCTGATCAAGAGAAGAAAGCCTTTTTCATTAATGCTTATAATTTACTGGTAATTAAAAGTATACTAGCCAATTATCCTGTAAACTCCCCTATGGATATTCCAGGTTTTTTCGATAAACAAAAACACAGAATTTCAGGGGAATTATTGACTTTAAATGAAATTGAAAATGATAAAATAAGAGAGGAATTTAAAGATTCACGAATTCATTTTGTCTTAGTTTGTGCAGCAAAAGGCTGCCCAGCTATTGTAAACTATGCTTATCGGCCAGAGGGATTGGACCAACAACTCAATAATAAGACTAAAAGCGCTATCAATAATCCTGAATTTACAAAAGTAGACCTCGCCTCAAAAAAAATATTATTGTCAGAAATTTTCAAATGGTATAAAGAAGATTTCACCCGTGAAACTGGATCTTTACTAGAATATGTCAGAAAATATTATAATAAAGATATTGATGAATCTTTCACTGTAGATCATTATGAATATAACTGGCAGCTCAATGACTTAAATTCCCACTAGGCTTTTTATATTTGAGTAAATAATATTTCTGAGATTTTATTTTTTTTGGAGATTAAACTGCATATGGATTGGAATCTATTTTTTAGCTATGTAAATACGAAAAAACTGATCAAACAAACTATTCTATTATTCAGCTTAAAGTGCCTTGTTGTATTATCAATAATTGCCCAACCCAAGCAAAGTGGCGCCAACTCAAGCAAACTGGACTTATGCAATAGGAGAAAGAACCGATTTTGAGGTGAAAATCACTAATGTATATTTCAATTGAAATATACACCTGAAGAAGGAGACCTAGTTGAGGATACTCCCATACAGAAATCACAATATTTAGGTAGCCCTATCCTCAAAGTTCTTGTGGTAACAATGATATGTTTATGAATTTCATGGATAGAGTAAATGATAAATCAATGTACATGTTTACTATTGGACAACGAGATAGAATGAGAGCAATATTTAACGTAGGTGAGTCAAGAAGAGAATTATATCTTAATACCAAATAAAAATCTATTGTCAATAATAAGGGATCAAATTCAGTAGGATCCCCAGGGCCCACTGAATTTAATCCAAAATTAAAAGCACTGGTGTTTAATGTTCCAGAAAATTAATGAGATATTCTCTGTAGCCATAATAATCTGGATGTTCTAATACACTTCTTCTGTCTCTTGGTCTTTCTAAGGGAATGCTTAGAATATCTCCTACTTTAGCATATGGGCCGGAAGTCATCATAATTACTCGATCTGCCAAAAAGATAGATTCATCCACATCGTGAGTAATCATAATGGCGGTGATATTTTCTTGGTTCCATACTTCCAGAAGTACATCCTGAAGCTCTGCTCTTGTAAGGGAATCGAGCATTCCGAATGGTTCATCTAGTAAAAGTATTTTTGGTTTTAAAGCAAAAGCTCTGGCAATTCCCACTCTTTGTTGCATACCCTGAGATAGTTCAGATGCCTTTTTATTAAAGGATTCTCCCAAGCCTACTTTGTCCAGATAGTATTTGCAAATATCAATTCTTTCCTGTTTTGTGGCTTGTGGAAAAACCTGCTCTACACCCAGAAGCACATTTTCCAATGCTGTCATCCAGGGGAATAGGGAAGGGGACTGGAATACTACTCCTCTATCTGGTCCGGGGCTGGTAATGGGTTTTTCATCTAACAAAATCTGCCCTCCTGAGATAGGGTTTAATCCGGCAATCATGGTCAATAATGTAGATTTACCACAACCGGAGTGTCCTATGATGGAAATAAATTCTTCCTTTTTAACCTGAAGTTTAAGGTCTTCCAATACTACATAATCTCCTTTTGGAGTTGGATAAACTTTTTTAAGTTTTTGGATATCAAGCATCACTTCTCCGGGTTTTGAATCCGAGGTGATTCTTTTATCCTCATTTATTGCTATATTTTCCATTATTGCTATTGTTCGAATTGAAAAGTCAGATGCTTTAAAAGTCCGAAGACTTAAATTGAAAATAATAAAACTACTAGAAATACTTCAACCTGTCTTTTTCAGTCCTTTTTTGAAAAATCTTTCCTGGCATAATTGGCTTTAAATCAGGCAATTTGTAATTGCTAGTCTTTTTGGTTTTCGCCTGAATTCCAATATCCATCAGGTATTCAATAATTTCATTTCTGGTTTTCTTGAAATCATCATTGGAGTTTAAAGCTGTTTTATCTCGGGGTCTTTCTATATTGATTTCAAACTCAGGTCCTAGCGTAGCATTTGGGCCAGGGTTCAGTGGAATAATTCTATCTGCCATTAATATTCCCTCATCCACATCATTGGTAATTAATAATGCTGTTCTTTTATCTTCATCCCAAATCTTAATGATTTCTTCCTGAAGTGTCCCTCTGGTCAGTGCGTCTAATGCACTAAGCGGTTCATCCATTACCAGCATTTCCGGGTTCATTGCCAAAGCTCTGGCTACAGCCACCCTTTGTCGCATTCCGCCACTAAGTTCAGCTGGTCTTTTTTCCAAAGCAGGAGACAGATTCACCATCTCTACATATCTCTTCACATGTGTTTCCTTATCTGATTTTGACATATTTGGAAATACTTCATTCACTGCCAACAACACATTTTGGAAAACAGTAAACCAGGGTAGGAGAGAGTAGTTTTGGAATATTACTCCTCTCTCATGTCCAGGACCTGTAATAGGTTCTCCTTTGAATAAAACTTCACCTTCATCAGGCATTAATAGTCCGTTGATTAAGGATACTAATGTAGTCTTACCACTTCCGGTGAAACCTACAATTGCCACAAACTCTCCTTCATTTATATGTAAATTAATGTTTTGCAAAACCTCAGTTCTGTTCTTCCCCTCTCCATATCCTTTGCTTACATTATTAAGTTCTAAAAAAGCCATTTCCGTAGTGATTAAAGTAAAATGATCGGTTATTTTGCTACTCCTAATTTTCTAATGAATTTACTGACATTATGCCGTTACTGCACCTTGATCAAAACTTACTGCTTTTTGCAATGCCACCATAATTCTATCCAGGAAAAAACCGATTATTCCGACTGTAAATACTGCCACCATAATTCTGGCCAGTGAAGTGCTGCTACCATTTTGGAATTCATCCCAAACAAATTTTCCTAAACCAGGATTTTGAGCTAACATTTCTGCTGCAATTAATACCATCCAACCTACACCAAGGGAAATTCTTAAACCTGTGAAGATTAATGGTAAAGTAGCGGGTAGTACTATTTTGAATGTTTTTTTCATTGGAGAAAGTTGAAGAACTCTCGCTACATTGATGTAATCTTTATTTACTGATGAAACACCAAGAGATGTATTAATTAGAGTTGCCCAGAGCGAACATAAGGATACAGTAATAGCGGAAATGATGAATGATTTTTCGAAAAAACCATCATTGGTTACATAAACTGCACTTACAATCATAGTCACAATTGGTAACCAGGCTAAAGGAGAAACAGGTTTAAAAATCTGGATAATTGGGCTCATGGCCTGCATGGCATTTTTGCTTAATCCGCAAAGTACTCCAATGGGCAAGGCTATCAATGAGGCAATTACAAAACCCATAAAAACAGTTTTGAGGCTGGTAATGATTTGATCCCAGTAAGTGGGCTTACCAGTAAAACTTATTATTTTTATAGTAGCATCAGGATTCTTAGCTAATTTTGCGGCATTCCTAATTTCTTGTCTTTCGAAGAAGGCATCAGCCTTAGCTCTTTCGGCTACATGCTCAACCCATAAAGATTTTGCCTGCTCTGCTACCATCATCGGGCCTGGCACAACACCTAATGAAGTTTCAATTTGGGAAGCAGTGACTGACCATAAAAAAAGAAAGGTAACAATAGCTACTAAAGGGATGCCTACGGTTTGGCCTATTTCTTTGAGTTGTGTTTTGGCTTCTTCTCCTGAAAAAAGTTTAATAAAGGGAACACCCCATCGCATTCCGGTAAAGGTCAATACTTTTATAGCAATACTTTTCATTTTATTCTGGCTTTGAAGTTCAGTTGATGATTCGTTGTAATAGAATTTTAGGAGGATTAAATTCAGCCAGGTAGGGATTATTATACCTGGCTGAAATCCTTTAATATTTGCTTACTGAGCTGGATCTTTTATTCCGACTTCAAATTTGTTTAAATAACCATTTGGGTCTTTAGCATCATATACCACTTCGTCAATAAAGTCACCAGTAGGCGCCTTGAAACCATCACTACTAGGGATTTCCTCGGCAGTTAGATGTCCTTCTTCTTCTAATAATTTAGCGGCTTTCATCCATACCTCTGGCAGGTAAATATCCTTGGCAGTACTGATATACCAATCATTAGTTTTAGGCTCAGTGATTTGTCCCCATCTTCTCATTTGGGTTAAGAACCAAACAGCATCACTGTAGTAAGGATAAGTTGCATGATATCTGAAGAATACATTGAAATCAGGCATGCTTCTTTTATCTCCTTTTTCGAATTCAAAAGTTCCTGTCATACTGTTGGCAATTACTTCAAAATCTGCCCCAACATATTCTGATTTAGATAGGATTTTTACCGCTTCTTCTCTGTTTGCTCCATTGTCCTCATCCAACCATTTTCCAGCTCTGATTAATGCTTTGGTGATAGCCACCATGGTATTTGGATTTTTATCAGCCCATTCTTTGCTTAATCCGAATACTTTTTCAGGATTGTTTTTCCAAATGTCATAGTTGGTAGTAATTGGAACTCCAATTCCTTTAAACACAGCTTGTTGGTTCCACGGCTCACCTACACAGTATCCTAGGATTGTTCCGGCTTCCATAGTAGCAGGCATTTGCGGGGGAGGAGTTACCGAAAGTAAAACCTGGGCATCAGTAGTCCCTGTAATATCTGATTCAGTATAGTAACCAGGAGAAATTCCTGCAGCAGCTAACCAATATCTGATTTCGTAATTGTGGGTAGAAACCGGGAATACCATCCCCATATTAAATGGCTTACCATTTTCTTTGTATTCTTCAATTACAGGCTTAATTGCATCCGCTTTTATGGGATGAACAGGCTTACCACCTTCCATGGGAACATTTGGTTTCATTTTCTCCCAGATTTCATTTGAAACTGTAATGCCATTTCCATTCAAATCCATACTGAATGGTGTTACGATAGCTGCTTTTGTACCGAAACCAATGGTTGCTCCAATTGGCTGACCTGCTAACATATGTGCACCATCTAATTCTCCGGAAATCACTCTGTCCAATAAAACTTTCCAGTTGGCCTGAGCTTCAAGTGTTACATAAAGTCCTTCATCTTCAAAAAAGCCTTTTTCTTTGGCAATAGCTAAAGGAGCCATGTCTGTTAGTTTGATAAAACCAAACTTTAATTCTTCTTTCTCCAACTCTAATCCTGTTAATACAGGTGTTTCAGTAGATTGGCTAACTTCAGCTTGTTTTTTGCCACTACAGGAAAGGATGAAGCAAAGGGCTGTCAGCCAAATTATATGGGTTATTTGTAATTTTTTCATAGGAAGTAAATTCTTTTTTTATTTTAAAATTTGTTGTTGAAATCGTCTTTCAAAAAAATGGTAAAAAGGAAGGTGAAAAATATTCGTCAATTCTACTTAAGTATTTGTGCAGTTAATTTTATATTAAATGAGTGCCGCAACTATTTGATTCATGAGATGAAAATGCTCAATATCTAAATAGCACTGGTGCTTAATCAATTATTTTGAGGTGAATAAAGTTGGTTTGATGGATAACATCACCCATGCCCAGTTATTAGAACCTTTGGCATTAGCTACACTTTTCACATATTCCATAGATTCTGAAGCGAACATTTGAGAGTAACCAACTTTTAAATTTACTGCTTTAGCAAGATTTACATTAAATACTAAATCGATTTCCTGTCCAAGCGTTTTTGATAAATCTGCTCCAGTTTCAGCATTGGTAATGGCTACAGGAGACTGGAAATAATGTATATGGGCAATCAGATTTGATTTCTTGCCTAATTTGAAATTCGTTTTTAAGTATGGGTTAACCAATCCTTTATTCATGTGTGGATTTCCTACATAGAAATAATCCATGAAACCATAAAATTTGTGGTTAGTGCCATACAATGGAGCAAAAGATTTGTCTTTAGTATCACTGGCAACAGTTCCAGTAAGGTAATCGAAACCAATAGTTAAAGGAGTGATTTTAGTTTTGAATGTAGCATTCAAAGCAATTAAAGCTGCACTAACATCTTTTCCTCGAGCATTTTTTCCACTCTGGTAATATAACTCACCTTCAAGTCCGATGCTTCCTAATTTTTTCTTTCCGTAAAAACCGTAAGTCTGTCTGAAATAAACATCTGTAGAATCTGAAGTAGTATTGGCAGCCTGCCTTCCATCATTGAACACTAAAAATGAGATTCCTCCATCAGTAAAGTTTTTATGAAACCATGCATATTGCATTGTCTTATAGTTATTTACATCAGAATAGAAAGTAGAAGTTAACTTCCCTGGTTCGAAAGGTACGTTTTGATTAAATGCTGCACCAACATGGAATTCTATACCAGTAGTATCATTTTTATAGATGTATTTTATCGCATCATGACTTCTTCCCTGAGCAGCCCATCCAAGATTTCCTAAGAATCTGGCATTGTCATAATTCAATTCCATTCTACCAACCATAATACTTGATTTCCCGGAAATATCGTAGGAACCCCAAGCTTCATACACATTGTTAAGAGAAGGGTCCGTTTTGTAAATTTGAGCAGCATTACCCCAGATTCTCACATCCTGTAAGGACAATTTGAATTTAAACTTATCACCTAAATAATTGAAGTATATTCTGGATCTTTGTTCAACAAATGCAGCAGGATCAAGACCATCGGCAATTGGTTTTTTAAAACCGTTTCTGTATTCAAATCTTGGTCTGATTTCACCAACTACCGAAAATTGTGCAAATGCTCCGCTGGCATTTACGATCATTAAAAAGAAGCAAACTTGGATGATTCGTACAATTAATTTCATATGTTTAATAATTATGTCCTCCCTGACTTTTCTTTTTTTAATTTAAAAGCTTAGGGTTGAAACTGTTCTAACTTTTTTTAAGATTGAGTTCTAATTCTTTGAAATTGTTAGTTTGTCATTTTCATTTTACATCCCTGGTGTTAACCTGTTTGTTTTCCTCTTCGTAATGGATTGTTGTATTTAGTGATATTACGTAATTCAAAAGTACGTAATTAAAATTAAAAACCAAGTAATAGTACGTAAAATATTGTAAAAAATACAAAAAATAGTATCAAGTACTTATTGAATACGTGATTTTGTTACGTAGTTTTTAAGTGCTGGTAAGTATTAGTTATTAGGGTAGAAGGAGGATAAAGCAGTGATATGTTCAAAATCTTTAGGTATCTCACAAATAACTTTTGAAGTTTATATGGATATCATTAAAAAAGGGAGATAGGAAATCTACTGAAACAATTATATATTTGGTTGCAGTAATAAATAGATGTGCAGAATTAAATATACTTAATAAGTGCCACAACTTTTTTTTAATGAGATAAAAGTACTCAATATAAAATAGTACTGGTACTTATGGAAAATAAACTCCATAGTGGAGTTAGATATTAAGCAAAATATGAAACCAAAATTTAGATGAAAAATAACAAAACATTTTTTTTACTAATGGTCGTTCCATTTCTGATTTCAGGAATTATCAGACACGACCGAGAAAAATCGGAATATCTTGCCCTAGCAAACAAAAAACAATTTGACTGTGTTGGACAAATTCAACTTGGTTCAGAACGGACAGGTTCGGCAGTACTGATTAAAGAAAATTACATTTTGACTGCTGCTCATAATCTAATCGAATTTGACATTCGAGTTGATACTATTGACAATAATGGGATGGTATTTTATGCGAATGTTCCAATTAACCCTAGAGTTGTAAACGTTGACAGTGTTAGATTCAACAATAATAAAAAGGAATATTCTGTATCAAAAATTACAATCCACCCAGATTACTTAAAGAATTTTAAAGCAGGAAAACACGATATTGCTATTGTCAAACTCACAAATCCTATTTTAGATGTAAAACCAGTCGGATTGAATGATCAAGCAAACGAACTGAATTCACAAGTAGTTGGTGTAGGTTATGGCGGTTTCGGAATTGGAAATAAGGATGAACTTAATTTTGCAAATGATAAAATAGCAGGGCAAAATATAGTAGATTCTATTGGTGGCCAAAAAATAAATGGGCTTTATAATTTTCTTTATTGTGATTTTGACCAGCCAAATAATTCAAATACTAATAAAATGGGTAGCTCAGAGCCATTAGATTTAGAATATTTATGTTCAGCAGGTGATAGCGGAGGTGGACTTTTTAAAAGGTCAGGTCGAAAATGGACTTTACTTGGGATTTGTAAAGGGACAAAATTTGACCATAGCCAATTTGAAAAAACAAAGCACTATGGACAAATAATGAGATGGACAAGAGTTTTGGCTTACAAAGATTGGATAAATAAAAACTGTCTGTAAGAATGTATAAAAATAATAGTCGAAACAATAATATATTCAAGGGTTTTACCATATCCGGCCGACTAAACCCTTATTCGCAGTGTAGCTTTTGGGAAATATTTTTGCTGTAAAAACTAAAGGATGAGTGTAGAAGAGCAAATGTATATATAGTCTGGTGGAGATGTATGAGGGATGTGGGCATTCGATGCGGGAATTTTGTGAGGTGCATGGATTGAAACGTATCCACCCCACCAAGTGCCCTATTGTGATTTAAAATTTTGTGGGTAATGGGATATAGTGAAAAAATACGCTAAATACGTAAATTTACGTAAAAAAATACGTATTTTTTAACTTGAGCTAAGATGAGGTTTAAAGGGCTAAGTTTTAGGGCATAAAAAAAGCAGGGTTCAAAATGATCCCTACTTAATAATCCTTTTTGTCGCTTGTGAAAAGTCTTCTAATGATGTAAATTTACCCGAGTTGTCAGATAATTAAATCCCTTAAAATAGGGATATTATAATTTTACTGCTCAGGAGAAGGGTTTACGGGGAATAACCTAACTATCAATCCCGGACTTTCCAATGCCGCATAGATGTAGCCATCAGGAGCTTGTTCTACAGCTCTTACTCTTCCAATCTGATCTATAAGTTTTTCTTCTTTAACCACTTTTCCATTTTCCAATTCTACCCTATTCAAATACCTGAATTTTAAGGAACCCACCAGTAAGTTTCCTTTCCAGTTAGGGTATTTATCGCTATTGGTAAGTGCCATTCCACATGGAGCAATAGATGGTCTCCAGAAGGTAACAGGTTCTTCCATTCCTGCCATCACGGTGTCGGTGGTGATAATGGTGCTGTCATAATTGATGCCGTAGGTAATTATTGACCAGCCATAATTTTTACCAGCTTCAATTGTATTCAATTCATCTCCACCCTGTGGACCATGCTCGTGTTCCCAGATGGTTCCGGTTGCCTGATCTATTACCAATCCTTGTGGATTCCTATGGCCGTAGGAATATATTTCGTGCATGGCGGTGTCGATATTTACAAATGGGTTGTCTTCAGGAATTCTGCCATCATCATGTAACCTGTGAACTTTCCCTGGATGAACACTTAAATCCTGGGCATTTGGCCTGTGTCCCCTATCTCCTACTGTAAAATACATATACCCTTTACCATCAAATTGTATTCTATCTCCAAAATGGTGACGTTTTGTGCTATAAGGAAGTGCCTGAAAAAGTTTTTCCTGATTTACAAGGGTACTGTCTCCCTGTAATTTGGCTCTCATAATGGCGGTATTTAATGAGCCTTCTTCTTCTCCAGGAGAGGAATAGGAAAAGTAAATCCAACCATTTTCTTCATATTGGGGGTGAAGCCTGATATCCAACAATCCACCCTGACCTTTAGCCAATATTGGAGGTAAACCGAAAATTGAATCATTGGCTACTTTTCCATCTTTTACTAAAAGTAATTTTCCACTTCTTTCGGTAATAAGCATATTACCATTGGGTAAAAATGCCATTCCCCAGGGATTCATCAGCTCCTCGATTAGCGTATCAATCACATATTTTTGCTTATCAGAAGCTATTACTGAACTTAGATCAGTTGGTTCTTCAAAATAAATGATTTTTTCTTCCTGTTCAGGCTGATTAACCTGACAGCCAATAAGCATTGTGGTAATTCCTAAAAACAATAGATGTAAACCTTTATTCATTTTTTCTTTCATGAGATTATTTGTGAAAAATTTATACTCAATAAATTAGTAGTTTGTAATGAGTTTTTTCTCTAATATTTATAATTTTCATCTCCTGAATTACGCTGAAGACGAATAATTTAGAACTGCAAAGTAAATATTAAATATCAATAAAATATAAAGAATGGGTGGGTATTAAAAAATTACCCATCATATTTGATCTCCATTTCTTTTTGGGTCTAATTCAAAGCTTATTAATATGGTTCCTCAATTTCCTGTATTCGATCTTCATGGCGATTTATTATCCTACCTGGTGAGCAAAAAAGGGAGTACTCCGATGGATTCTGAAATTGGTTGTACTATTCCTTTCTGGAAAAAAGGAAACGTGAAACTACAAGTGCTTTCGATTTTCACTGTAACCAGAGAAGGAAGTGTGAAAAACGCTCAATTGCAGGCTGAAAAATTTAAAGAAATACTGAGAAATTATCCTAAGGATATTGATAGCATAAATGGTGAACATGATTTGGTTTCAATTACCGAAAAGCCTGGAACATCTGTAATGGTGGCTATTGAAAATGCCTCTGGGATTTGTGAAGAGTCTGAGCCTCTGGATATGGTGTATTCTAATTTAGAAAGGATAATAGCTCAGGTAGATCCACTTTTTTATATCACCATTACACATCATACAGAAAACAGATTTGGTGGTGGGAACTATAGTACTGTAGGTTTAAAACGCGATGGTGAAGAATTATTGAAATACTTGTCGGGGAAAAGAATTGCGGTGGATTTATCCCATACTTCTGACCAGATGGCTTTTGATTTATTAAACTTTATTGATCAAAGGAATCTTGATATTCCAGTAATAGCCAGTCATTCTAACTTTCGAAACATTTGGAATCATCCAAGAAACCTTCCAGAAGAATTGGTAAAAGAGATCATAAAAAGAAAGGGCTTAGTAGGGATGAACTTTGTGAGGGCTTTTGTGGATAACCATAATCATATGACTTTGCAAGATCATATTTGGTTTGGCTGGGATTCAGGACTGGAAGATTACCTGGCTTTTGGAGCCGATTTCTTTTGGACTGGAATGCTAAATGATCCAAAAAGAATTCCCTATTTCCACCTGGAACATGAAGATGCCGGGAAATATCCTGAGATCATAAAAGGTCTGGAATTACAAGAAAATGAAGCGGAGAGGTTAGAAAAGTTATGCAATTTGAATGTAAGAAATTTTTTGAAAACTAATATTTTTTGATCTTTTAGCTATTTTATTTGTTAGAGCATGTTAAAATTTAATCCTTTCGACTTCAAATGCCAACAGAGGCGTCTGCCTGGTTTATGAAGCTGAGTTCATAATAAAATTTACCATTAATGCTGCTACCGAGTGTCTGCTCAGCCAAAATTTTATTATCTCCTGAGCACCTTAAACTGATCATTTTCGTTTCGAAAAACAAAACTTAAACACGCTCTTATTTTTTGAAACAGAAACAAATTTTTATTCTAATTTAACAAAAGCATTTTGTATTTAAGCATACAATAATGTTACCCCATCATTAAAAACTTACCTCTTGTGTAAAATTTTGAAGTTGTAGTTTAAAAAAACTATGGAAACTTTAAAATATTTTAAAGTTTCCATAGTTTTGCATGGTAAAAGGGTTTGTATGGAAATAGCAACCTTTTAGTTTATTAAAATTGATTGATATTGGGTGAAGTTGCTCAATATTAAAAAAGTAAAAAAGCAAAGATACTTTATCAAACAAATGTAATACTAAAATTGGAAACAAAAGAACGAATTATTGAAGTGGCAACTCAACTGTTCCGGGAATACGGAATAAAGAGTGTTACCATGGATGATATGGCCAACCAGCTATCCATTTCCAAAAAAACTATTTATCAATTTTTTAAAGACAAAGATGAAATAGTTGTTATGTGCACTGGAAAGATGCTTCAAGAGCAGGAAGAAGAAATTAACCGTTTTAGGTCGGAAGCTAAAGATATTATCGATGAATTGATTTTGATTATGGAATATTTCAAAAAAGTGCTTAGGGTGATTAACCCCACTTTCATTTCCGACATGGAAAAATATCATCCTAATGCATGGAAATTATTTATAAATCATAAGGATAATTGTATTAAGGATACCCTGATGGCGTCTATGAAAAGGGGAGTTGAAGAAGGGTTTTTCAGGCCTGATATCAATATTGAAATATTGGCAAAAATGAGGATGGAACAAACTCAGCTGGCATTCAATCAAAGAATTTTCCCATTTCAAAAATATGACATATTCCAAATTCAGGTACAATTTACTGAGCATTTTGTGCTGGGACTTTGTACACCAAAAGGATATGAAAAACTTACTAAGTATAAGAATTCACAAACAAATACCTATAATGCAAATTAAAATTAAATTAAAATCACTTTTAATTACTTTATTATTCTTGTCGTCAATCCAGACTTTTGGGCAAAATGCTGATAGCGAAGAGTATTCTTTTACATTAAAGGAATGTATTGAATATGCTATTGTAAATTCAGCAACTACCAAAAATGCCTACCTTGATATGGAATTGGCAGAAGGCAGAGTGAAAGAATTATTGGCGGATGGATACCCTCAATTGAATGGCTCCTTGAGCTTAACGGATAATTTTCAATTGCAAACCTCATTTTTACCTGCTGATTTTTTTCCAAATCCTCCTCAGGATGCAGAGTTTGTGCCTGTACAATTTGGGGTTCGGTATGCTGGAAATGCAGGTCTTTCAGTTAGACAATTAATTTTTGATGGTTCATTTTTTCTTGGGGTGAAAGCTGCGAAAACCTACAAACAGTTATCTCAAAAGCAATACACCAGAACGAAAATAGAAACTGCGGAAGCAGTTTCTAAGGCTTATTATGGAGTACTTGTTACCAAAGAAAGATTAGAATTGGCTTCAGAAAACCTAGGCCGGCTTGATTCTCTTCTAAGGCAAACCACAGCCATGTACGAAAATGGTTTTTCTGAAAAATTAGATGTAGACAGAATCCAGGTAAACTACAATGTATCAAAATCTCAGGTTGCAAATTTTAGTAGATTATTGATTGCTCAGGAAAATTTATTGAAATTCCAAATGGGTATTAATGTGAAAAATACGCTCAATCAAAAAGAAACACTTAAAGATTTTACACCTGGTTCAATTGTATTTGATAAAGGATCTTTTGATTACAGCCAGAGAATTGAATATTCTCTTCTCCAAACTCAAAGAGAGCTTGATCATATGAATATCAAACAATATAGAGTGAAATATTATCCTAATCTTTATCTGGATGCTGCCTTCGGAGCTAATGCTGGTGAAAGCCAAAGAGGGCTATTATTTGATCCAAGTGATGGTTGGTTTAGCTATGGTTTTTATGGATTGACTTTGAAGATGCCCATATTCGATGGAATGCGAAAAAAATATCAAATCCAACAAGCTAAAATAAAAGCTCAACAAACTGAAAACCTAGCCTTCAATATGTTCAATACTATAGATTGGGAACAAGCCCAGGCGAAAATTGATTGGGAAAGTGCTTTGAGTACCCTGGAAGCTGAACAGGAAAATATGGGGTTAGCTCAGGATATTTATAATACAACAAAAATTAAATTTCAGGAAGGAATAGGGCAAAGTTTAGACATAGTAAATGCAGAAACATCCTTGACCGATGCGCAAACCAATTATTATCAGGCATTGTTTGAAGCCATGATTTCAGAGGTAGAATACCTGAGGTCAATAGGTAGATTATGGTCCGAAGAATAGTTGATCTCAACTACATAAAAATCAGCGTGAATTTTTTTAGAAAGCATTAGCACTGGTGCTAAAAACTCAAATAATATAGAATTTCTTAAAGCAAAATAAATAATAACACAATGAAGATTTACAGCAGTAAATTAATAATCGCTTTAGTTACCATCTGGATGGCGGCTTGTAACCAACCTCAAGCACCAGAAAGTTTAGAGGAGAAGAAAAAGGAGCTTGCTGAACTAAAAACAGAGCAGGAAGAATTGAAAGAGAAAATTGCCGATTTACAAAAGGAAATTTCTTCTATTTCAGGTGAGGATAATAAGGAACTAAGAAGGATAGAAGCTATTCAGCTTACAGCACAACCATTTAATCACTTTATTGAGGTACAAGGTGAAGTACAATCAGATAAAAACGTAATGGTATCTCCGGAAATAAATGGTGTGATACTTAGGAGATTGGCCCAGGAAGGTGATTTTGTAAATGCTGGTCAGGTGATTGTGGAATTGGATGCAGAGGTATTGAGAAGAAATATTGCCGAGATGGAAACAAGATTGGAATTAGCCAGTACTATGTATGAAAGACAAAAAAATCTGTGGGAACAGAAAATTGGTTCAGAAGTTCAATACTTACAGGCTAAAAATTCAAAAGAATCTTTAGAAAAGGGTCTGGAGGCTCAAAAGGCTCAATTGGCCAATGCGCATGTAAAAGCTCCAATTAGCGGTATTCTGGATGAATACTTTATGAATACTGGAGAAATGGCAGCACCTTCTGCTCCACTTGCAAGGGTTGTAAATGTTTCGCAAGTAAAAATTTCAGCAGATGTGTCTGAATCTTATACTAAATCTGTGAGAAAAGGAGATTCGGTAACCGTTTCCTTCCCTGCAATAGGAGAGGAAATTATAGTACCTATCAGGCATATTGGGCAATTTATCAATGCTCAAAACCGAACTTTTAAAATAGAAATGAAAGCTTCAAACAAGGAGGGTTTTTTGAAGCCAAACACACTGGCTGTAGTAAAAATAAATGATTTCTCTAAAGATGATGCGGTAGTGGTTCCTTCTAATATAATCCAAAAGGCTACCAATGGTGATAACTTTGTTTTCGCTGTTGATAAAAAAGATAAGACCGGAAAAGTGAAAAAAGTGGTAATAAAAAGTTCCAGATCATTTAAGGGGAAATCACTAATTGAAGAAGGTTTAAAGGCAGGAGATTTTGTAGTTGGAAAAGGATATAATGAAGTGGTTGCAGGTGACGAAGTAAGTATAGTGGAAGAAAGTAAAATTTAGCCCTAAATAAAATCTAAATCATAGTTTGCCAGACTTTAAAAATTTATTAAATTATTATAAAAATAATGGCTGAAAATAAAGAAAATAATACTGATAACAATGAAGGGCAGGAAGGGGCAGCTGTAAATCAGATTGATGGGAAAAAAGAAATCACCAGGGAATTTGGGATAAGTAGTTTTTCCCTTAACAATTCGACCAGTGTTTTCATCCTTACTTTAATAATTGTCCTTTTTGGTTTCATTTCCTTTTATTCTATGCCTAAGGAATTGTTCCCAGAAGTGGCTTTCCCAACGGTTTACATTAATACGCCATATCCAGGGAACTCACCTGTAGATATTGAAAACCTGATTACCCGGCAGATTGAAAAACAATTAAAATCAATTTCGGGAGTAAAGAAAATCAATTCTACATCGGCTCAGGATGTATCCATTATTGTAATGGAATTTAATGAAAATGTGGATATTACCGCGGCACTCACGGATGTGAAGGATGCCGTAGATAAGTCTAAAAAAGACCTTCCTACTGATTTGGATAATGATCCTTTGGTTCAGGAGATTGATGTTTCCGAATTGCCTATTATGGTGATCAACATTTCGGGTGATTTTGAAATTGAAAAGTTGAAGGATTATGCAGAATGGCTGGAGGAAGAACTGGAAGAACTTAAAGAGGTTTCAAAGATAAATATAAGTGGGTCAGTAGACCGGGAAATCCAGATTAATGCAGATTTGTTTAAAATGGATTCCAGAAAGATCACTTTTAATGACATTGAAACTGCTATTAAAAATGAGAATTTATCGATGTCTGGTGGAGATGTGTTGACTGAAGGATACAGAAGAGCTTTAAGGGTTTCTGCAGAGTTTAATAATATTGAGGATATCAGAAATATTATTGTAAAATCCGAAGATCAAAATACAATTTATCTAAAAGATCTTGCTGAGGTAAAAGATACTTATGTTGAAAGAGATAGCTATGCAAGATTGGGTGTGTCATCTTTTCCTGAAGAAGGCAATTATCCTGTGATTTCTCTTCAGGTGGTAAAAAGAAGTGGTGAAAACCTTATCAATGCTGATGATAAAATTAATAAGCTATTAGCCGATGCTGTTGGTGATAAATTGCCAGCAAGTTTGAATATTGCTATTACCGATAATCAGGCAGATCGGATGAATTTACAATTGGATAACCTGGTCAATAGTATTATTTCCGGGATTATTTTGGTGGTATTGGTACTGCTTTTCTTTATGGGTTTAAGGAATGCCATATTTGTAGGGATTGCCATCCCGCTCTCTATGTTAATTGCTTTTATTTTATTAGGAAGTTCAGGAAATACCATTAATACTATGGTATTATTTTCATTAATCCTTGCTCTGGGAATGCTTGTAGATAATGCTATTGTGGTTATTGAAAATATTTACAGATTAATGGAACAGGGCTACTCACCGATTAAAGCCGCTAAAGAAGGAGTTGGAGAGGTTGCTGTAGCTATTATTAGTTCTACTTTAACGACTCTTGCAGCCTTTTTACCACTAGCTTTTTGGGGAGGATTAGTAGGAGAATTTATGAAGTTTTTACCTATTACACTTATAATAGTTTTAGCATCTTCGCTTTTTGTAGGATTGGTAATTAATCCTGTAGTAGCCGGGATGTATATGAAGGTAGATAAAAGCCAGTCCCAGGCTCCTGGAAAAAAGAAAAAATTGTTGATTTTCGGATTGGCTATGATAACCATAGCAATTCCATGCTATTTTGCTTTTGATGGGAACTATATTGTAGGAAATCTGCTGATGATTTCTGGATTATTTACTTTACTAAATGCATTCGCTTTCAGACCTGCTGCTTTCTGGTTTCAAAATACTTTGTTGGTGAAGTTAGAGGAAATTTATTTAAATACTTTAAAGTTTGCCCTTGCAGGGTTTAGACCATATGTGTTTTTTGGTGGTACAGTTATTTTCTTGTTTTTATCCTTGATGATGTTCACTGCCAATGCACCAAAGGTTTTGTTTTTTCCCGATAATCAACCTAATTATATATATGTATATGCAGAAGCTCCATTGGGTACAGATGTGGAAACTACCAATATGATTACCAGAGAACTTGAAGATAAGGTTTTTGAAGCCTTAAAACCTTATAGTCATGTGGTAAAATCAATTGTGACAAATGTTGGAAGGAATACTTCTGATCCGCAGGAGGCCATTACAGGTGGGTCTGGAGATATTACTCCACATAAAAGTAAAATTTCTATTGGTTTTGTCAAGTATGAAGAGAGGGGGGGTGTAAGTACACGGGATTTATTGAAATTAGTAGGAGAAACAGCTAAAACTATTCCTGGTTTAAAAGTATCTACAGGGAAAGAAAATTCTGGTCCTCCAGTTGGAGCGCCAATTAACCTGGAAATTATTGGGGACGATTATGTTACTCTGATTAGAGAAGCTGAAATCCTGAAAAATAAAATTGATAATTCGGGAATTGAAGGTATTGAGAACCTTGAGTTGGATATAGAAACTGGAAAACCTGAACTGCTTGTAAATATAGATAGAACTAAAGCAAGAAGATTCGGATTGTCTACTGCCATGCTTGCAGGAACAATGAGAACAGCTATTTATGGTAAAGAAGTTTCTAAATATAAAGATGGGGATGATGATTATCCTATTCAGCTAAGATTAGCTGATAAGTACCGATATAATATTTCAGTGCTTCATGACCAAAGGTTGACTTATAGAGATAACAAAGGGAAATTCCACCAAATTCCAGTATCAGCTGTAGCTGATTTAGAGTATAGCTCTACTTATGGTTCTGTAAAAAGGAAGGATCTGGATAGAATGGTGACCTTAAGTTCAAATGTAATTGAGGGTTTTAATGCCAATGAAGTGGTTGCAGAAATGAAAACATTATTGGCTGACCATGAATTGCCAGATGGGTATCAGTTTAAATTCACCGGGCAACAAGAAGAACAAGCTGAATCATTTGCCTTTTTAGTGAAAGCACTTCTAATTGCGGTTTGTTCCATTTTTATGATCCTAGTATCTCAATTTAACTCTACTGTAAAACCATTTATCATTATTGGTTCGGTGGTTTTCAGTTTAATTGGAGTGTTTTTGGGAATGACTGCAATGGGAGATGATTTTGTGATTATCATGACTGGTATCGGTATTATTTCCCTGGCTGGTGTGGTTGTTAACAATGCCATTGTTTTAATTGACTATATTGACCTGACAAGAGAGCGGAAAAGAAAAGAATTGGGCATTTCCGAAGATGTTCATTTGGATAAGGAAAACTTTATAGAGTGTCTTGTAGAAGGAGGATATACCAGATTGAGACCTGTTCTTTTAACGGCTATTACCACAGTACTGGGTTTAGTGCCATTAGCTACTGGTTTCAATATCGATTTTTATGGAATGTTTGCCAGTTTTGAACCACAAATTTTTGTAGGTGGTGAAAATGCTGATTTCTGGGGGCCAATGGCCTGGACAGTAATTTATGGATTAGTGTTCGCTACATTCCTTACCCTGGTAATTGTTCCAGTAATGTATTTAATATCTGATAGAATTATTTTTAGAGTTAAAAAATTAACTGGAAAGGCACATTAATATTAAAGACTGAAATACTATTAGAATCCCCATTCATCACTTAGTTGATTGGGGATTTTTTATGGTTATTGAATTGAGTAACTAATCATAAAAAATCGTGTGTTTTGGCTAGCTATTTTTCCGCTATACAGCGTTAAAAAATCCTTCCGTAACGCTGCTATGCAAAGATTTTTTGTCCCAGCGGGGAATCGCTTGTCTAGCAAAAAAACTGCATCGCCAAAAATACACGTTTACTTATGACCAGTTACTTAATACTAACCAACTACCTTTTCCAGGACATTTCAAATATTAAAAACCCCCACCTTTTATATTCGTTTCAGAGTACCATTCCGCTTTCGAAATTTCCAGCCATTTCAAATTAGCCTTTCCGTTCAACCGACTGTAGCAATTCCAAGTGTTCTTGAGGGTATTGAAATAAATTAGCCTCCAAGGAGCATTATTGGTTTGCCTTTGTATTGCCAATAAGCAGGAAACTCGGTGGATGTTTGTATAAATTCTCTTTTTGATTGATTGTGATTTTCAACTTTCTGCGTTTTTGTCGTTTGTTCACAGCAAATCAATATGAAAATAATTGGTAAGAGAAAAGGGTATTAGCTTGTTAGTTTCTGCATTCTTTTGGAGTTTTGAACTAAAATAGAAACCGATAGTATAGTTTCTAATTTAACAGTTAGCTATATTATTCATTATGAATAAGTTGTGAATTAAATTCTGATAAAAATCAGTTTTTCAATCAATAATTTAAAACTACACATCGAAAGGCAACCAGTCAAATATCAATTCCCCAATTAAATTAAATGAAAGATGGAGCAGGATAAAAATAATTTTAACATGATAGCCAAAACGCTTTTCGGCTTAGAAGAAGTTTTGGCAGAGGAAATTAAGCAATTGGGGGGGCAGGACGTTAAAATCCTAAACCGTGCTGTAAGTTTTAAAGGGGATAAAAGGTTAATGTATAAAGCCAATTTATGCCTTCGGACTGCCATCAGTATTCTAAAACCAATTCATGAGTTTATCACCAGAAATGAACATACACTTTACGATAATGTAAAAGCAATTGATTGGACCAAATGGTTAGATTTGGATAAGACTTTTTCCATAGAAAGTACTGTTCAGTCTGAATTTTTCAATCATTCCAAATATGTGGCCCTAAAAGCTAAGGATGCCATCGTGGATCAGTTTAAGGAAAAATTTGATGGAGAGAGGCCTTCAGTGGATAGAGAGAAGCCATATTTAAAGCTCCATATTCATATTTCCCAACAGGAATGCACTATTCTTCACGATAGCTCTGGCTATCCATTATTTAAAAGGGGGTACAGGACCCAAACCAATAAAGCTCCTTTAAATGAAGTGTTGGCGGCAGGGTTAGTTCTGCTTTCTGGTTGGGATGGTAAAACTACTTTTATTGATCCTATGTGTGGTTCGGGTACTATTCCAATTGAGGCTGGTTTGATTGCCGGGAATATTCCTCCCAATATCCATAGAACATATTTTGGTTTCCAGTTGTGGGATGATTTTGATGAAAAACTGTGGGAAGAAGTAATCGAAGAAGGCAAAGCTGGAGAAAAAGAAATTACCTGTAAAATTCTAGCTTCAGACGTTTCTGAGGACACTATGGATATGGCTGGAACAAATATAGAGGCAGCGGGGTTAGATGAAGTAATTAGGTTAAGTAAAAAGTCCTTTTTTGAAAGGGATGCTCCTCCAGCTCCAGGTTTGTTAATTGCCAATCCTCCATATGGGGAAAGAATTGTCCCTGAAAGAATTATGGCTTTTTATAAAAGAATGGGGGACAAGCTGAAAGAGACGTATTCTGGCTATGATGCCTGGATCATTACTTCCAATGCCGATGCAGTAAAGAAAATTGGATTAAGGCATTCTAAAAGGCTTACCTTATATAATGGATCTTTAGAATGCAGATACTTAAAATATGAAATGTACATGGGGACTAAAAAGTCATTTTCCGGTAAAGAAAAAAGACGATATTAAGTTTAAGTTCCTTTAGAATCATCCTTATTACCATCAGAATTTTTCAAAATTAAATCTACATTTTAAACATTTAACAGCGTAGCAAAATGTATAAAATTGATGTTCCGGAATCTAGTATTCCAAGGGTAGTAATAATAGGAGGTGGTTTTGGTGGATTGAAATTGGCCAAAACACTTAGAAATAAAGAGGTTCAAGTAGTGCTGATAGATAAAAATAACTATCATACATTTCAGCCTTTATTGTATCAGGTGGCTACTGCTGGTTTAGAACCAGATGCCATTGCATTTCCCATCAGAAAGATTTTCAAAACCTACGAGAATTTTTATTTCAGACTAGCTGAAGTAGAGGGAATTGACCGAGAAACCAATAAGATTATTACCAATATTGGTGAATTAAGCTTTGATTTTCTGGTGCTTGCCACCGGTTCCAAAACTAATTATTTTGGGAACCAACAAATTCAGAAACTGGGAATGCCATTGAAAACGGTAGTTCAGGCTTTAGACTTAAGGAGCCTGATGCTACAGAATTTTGAAAAGGCGTTACTTTCTTCGGATATAAATACCAGAGAAAGCCGAATGAACTTTGTGATTGTGGGAGGAGGTCCAACTGGAGTTGAACTTGCTGGTGCTCTTGGTGAACTAAAAGGCCATGTTTTGCCAAAAGATTATCCAGAATTGGATGTGAGAAGAATGCAAATTCATTTGGTAGAGGCTGGTCCACGATTGTTGACTGGATTGTCAAATGTGTCTTCCGAAAAATCCCTAGCTTATTTGAAAAAATTAGGTGTGAACGTTTGGCTCAATACCATGGTGAAAGGATATGACGGAACTACTGTAGAAATGAGCTCTGGTAAAAATTTATATACTAAAAACCTGGTTTGGTCCGCAGGAGTAATGGGGAATATGATTGATGGAATTCCTAAAGAAAGCATTACTCTGGGGAGCAGAATATTAGTTGATGAATTCAATAAGGTAAAAGGATTTGAAAAATTTTATGCCATTGGGGATGTGGCTTCTATGGTGACAAAAGAAACCCCTAAGGGTCATCCGATGGTAGCACAAGTTGCTATCCAGCAAGGAGAAAATCTGGGAAAAAACATCCTCAACCAGATTAAAGGGAAAGCACCAAAACCTTTCCAATATAAAGATTTAGGATCAATGGCCACTGTGGGAAGGAACAAGGCTGTGGTGGAAATCAATAAGTTTAAATCCCAGGGACCATTTGCCTGGTTTATCTGGATGTTTGTTCACTTAATGTCACTGGTTGGATTTAAAAATAAAGCAGTTGTATTGGTGAATTGGGTGTGGAATTATATTAATTATGACAGAGGTATTCGGTTGATTATCAGACCATATAACAGACAAAAAGCAGAAATGAAAGAGAGAGGGGTGGAAGAGGAATCTGCTGCTACTACTATATCAGAAGAGGTTGGTTGATAAAAGACTAGGCTGTAAGATGATTATAATCAGGTGGTTATCGTTGGAAAAGAGTCGCTTTTCCTGATTGTGAATAAAAATTACTTTCAACCCTAGTTTTCTAAATAGGATTTTCTTAGTTTTGCAGCCAATTTAAGATGGACGGGATCCATTAACTAAACAAGTCAAAAGTAATATGGCAGTTAAAATTAGATTTGCTCGAAGAGGGCGAAGTAAAAAGGCATTATTTGATATAGTAGTTGCCGATTCTAAGTCACCACGAGATGGTAGATTTATTGAAAAATTAGGATTATTTAATCCTCATACGGATGAAAATAGTCTAAACTTTGAAAGAGCTTTGTATTGGGTAATGGTTGGTGCACAACCTACTGATACTGCAAGAAGCCTTCTCTCAAGAGAAGGTGTAATGTTGAAAAAGCACTTACAAGTTGGGGTAAATAAAGAAGCGATCACCCAGGAAGTAGCTGATCAGCGATTTGAGGAGTGGAAAACTTCAAAATTATCACAACAAGAAGCTGAAGCTGCTGCAAAAGCAAAAGTTATTGCAGATAAAAAAGCTGCTGATGAAGCTGAGATGAAGAAATTGAGAGAGGATGAAAGAAAGGCTGAAGAAGAAGCAAAAGCTGCGGCTGTAGCAGAGGCCCAAGCAAAAGCTGATGCTGAAGCAAAAGCTGCAAAAGAAGCTCAAGCTGAGTTGGATAAGGCTAAGGAAGAAGAAGCTGCTTCTGCTTCTGAAGCAAAAGCCGAAGAAGCTCCTGCTCCAGAAGCAAAAGCTGAAGAGGCTCCAGCCCCTGAGGTTAAGGCTGAAGAAGCAAAAGCACCAGAAGCTAAAAAAGAAGCACTAGCTCCTGAGGCTAAAGCTGAAGAAGAAGAAAAGAAAGCTGAATAATTCATCTATTATTCTGCTCTAAAAATAAAAGCGTTGAAATCAGATTTCAACGCTTTTTTTATGTCCTAAAATTCCTCCTTGAGTTATTTTGTAACACCTAACTTTTCAAAAAGCCATTTATTCGCTAACTCACCTTGCTCTGGATAAGTCCCATGTCTGGTATCCAGAAACTTATTTTAATTCTTTAGTATCCGGCCCACTAAACCCTTATTTGCAGATCCATCCTTGGGTTCTTATCATCACACTTAATGGTTCACACCGAAAGCTTTTTATAATAAACAAAATAGTACTTTTATTAGTTGGTTATGGTTTCCCAAATATAAAGGCACACTTATTTTCTCTTAAGTACATTTGCTCAGTTCTCATAAATGTAATTACTTCATCAGTTTGTAATCATTCACCAGTTGGAAGTGGGCATCCTTTCGGATCAGTCAAAAGACCTATACTACCCGTTACAGGTAGCCATTCGCTTTTTCCAACCTCCCTTTCCCACTGTTGCATCACTTCTCCTTGCGGATTAGCTGCCTTTAAATAACACTGGCTACAATAATAAAGGATCAAATTCAGGTGGGTCCGGGGGATCCCACTGAATTTTTCCTAGTGTAGAACGAACCTAATGGGGATTAGGTCCGGAAAAAGCGCTGTGTAATTTCAATCTTTTGCTTTCTTACAGAGCAGTGGTTTTTGGAGAGGAGATTCAGGTTTAATATGCCAGATTGCTTCTTTTCCCATTTTAGTTTTCATTTTTAGTGTTTCCAAAAGCCTGGTTTGGCGAGCTGATATTGAAAAAGGCATAGTAATCCAGCCATAATTCCCTGTAAGAAATAGAACCCTTGATGATTTATGATTAAAAGTCAATAAGGAATTTTAGCTATTCGGTCTTGATCAAATTCTGGATTAGATCCCAACAAGATTACCTAAAATACAACTACATTTACAGAAAGTTTCTATATTTAAAGGAGTAAACTAAAGTAAACCTCAAACAAATAAAACAGCTACTACGCTTTAAGGTGTTCGTTAGTCGGAAGCAGAATATGAGATAAGCATAGTCCTAAAATAAACTAAGTATGAGAATAAGATTAATTGCATTATGTTCCTTTCTCTATTTTGGAATATATGCACTTTCAGCACAATCAGCTAAAAACCCAATTATTTGGGCGGATGTACCAGATGTAAGTACAGTTCGTGTAGGTGATACTTACTATATGAGTAGTACCACAATGCATATGAGTCCTGGACTGCCAATCATGAAATCTAAGGATTTAGTAAACTGGAAGATGGCGAGCTATGCATACGATCGTCTAGTAGAGAATGATAAAATGAACCTAGAAAACGGACAAGAAGCATACGGAAAAGGTTCTTGGGCAAGTAGTCTTCGTTATCATAACGGAATGTTTTATGTATCTACTTTTTCGTCCACATCTGGAAAAACTCATGTTTATAAAACCAAGGATGTCGAAAAAAGTTCTTGGAAATCCTTTTCTTTCGAACCAGTATTGCATGATAATTCACTGTTTTTCGATGATGATG
>JAHQVQ010000132.1 GCA_019634305.1 Flammeovirgaceae bacterium
ACCTCAGAAAATTAAATTAGAAAAGTGTCAAGTTTTCAGAAGAAGGGAATAGTTTATTTAGCACTTGGTTTATACTTATTTAAATCAAAAAAAGGTCGATAAAAATAACATTAGGGACGTTGAGGGAGTGTTACTTGAAGCACCGTATAAAGGCTCTCACGGTGGAGATAATGCTTCGGTTAAGTCAAGGGAAATTTTATTTAAAAAATTGTTCCTATGAGGAACTGGATATGTCGACTACCCTTACAATGATAAAGGGAGATTCCGTGTAAGAAGAGAGTCATGCTCAGAACAAGAATGTTTGTTATATGAATTGTATTCTTATAGGTTGGGTGAATTGTTAAATATTGACGATAGGAATTATTGCGCTAGCAATGAATGGAGAATAAGTTTTCGCTTATTGATTTTTATATTGATAATTTTGTTTATTAGTCTTATATATTCTGTAATAAGTAAATACTTTAATAGATAAAGTGGTTTATGTTTGCCCCATTGGCATACGCGATACGCGTGTGTCTAAAAACTACAACTGCCTAAAAAACAAAAACCGAAGTCCTATTATAAGCATTTAAATCTGAATCAATCCAAGATTGCCAAATCCTACAACTTCTAAAACGGATAACAAATCCAGTGATAAAGATTGAACTTTACAATTATCAAATAGCAGATTATGTTGATAGAATTTTCAAATCATTTCATCATTTATTTACCTTTGAATTTCAATAACAACACTCAAAAAATTCAAAGAATGAAACTTCAAACAGCTTTATTAAAAATTAAAATTTTATTCCCTTTTCTTTTCCTTCTTTATGCTTCAAATGTGCTTTTGGGGCAGGAAGTTTCTATTGATTCTATTTTGTGGAATACCAAAACAATAGGGAAAGGACTAATCTGGAAACGAGCCCAAACTACACTTTTTGAGTCTCCCCAAAATATTAATATTCTGGAAATTGACCTGAAAAAAAGGGCACTGACTGTGGTTTATGATCCCATTAAAAACCATCTGACCAGTGAATTGGCTACTAAATCTGATGCGCTGGCAGCGGTAAATGCCGGATTTTTCGATACCAAAAACGGTGGCGCAGTGGGTTATCTTAAAATTGATGGGAAATTACCTTCTACAGATACAACCAAATGGAAAAAATCTGCAATTTTGAATGGTGCATTATTTATCATGAAAAATGGGAGGGTAGAGGTGAGTAAAATCGGAGATTACCAAACCAATACTTCCAATCCAAAAATGGATGATGTATTGGTAACTGGATGCTTGTTGATGGATGAAGGGGAAAAAGCTCCCCTTCCCGACAATGCTTTTTCAAATAACAGGCATCCCAGAACTTGCTTGGGAGTTGTCAATAAGCACAAGGTATTTTTGGTCACCGTTGATGGACGGGCTAAGGAAGCTGCGGGCATGGCATTACCAGAATTAACCGCTTTCCTTCAGGCATTGGGTTGTAAGGAGGCTATTAATTTAGATGGAGGAGGTTCTACAACCATGTGGATTTCCACTGAAACCACCGGGGTAGTCAATAAACCATCTGACAATAAGAAGTTTGACCACCAGGGGGAAAGAAGTGTAGCTAATATTTTAGTGGTGAGGTGAAAAATTGGATTTTAGCAATAAAAATTGCTCTTTGGGGATTTTTCAAAGCCGAATAGCCAGATTACAACAAAAAATGATATGATCGTTATAGGTGCCAAAATATTTATCTTGAACAAATTGAACGAGATTCATTGTACTGCCCAGGTGGGGTGGAATCTTTTTTTTTATTCAAATGCTTAAAACACCTTATAATGAACAAAAACATAATAACTCTGTTCGATGGGAAAAATATCGAAACTTGGGGATCGCTTAAGGAAGTATGTAACGTATATAATTTAAGTCATGGCTATTTGATGCGGCTTAAATTTCCTTTTGTTTACAAGGGCGTTCTTTTTATGAAAAATGAGTTTAAGAAGACTAATAACATAGAGTTTAATAATCCTAAGGAAATTTTTCTGAAAGGGTATAAGGGTACTAATATGTTGGAAGATTATACCAAGAAGTATTATAGTGAAGGTTAATTAATTGCTATTTTAATTTCTCATCGGGATTTGCAATCCCGATGCCCTATCACAGGATTTTTTATCCGATTATAAGGATCGGATAAAAAATCCTGTGATAATGATTTGACTTTGCAAAAGTCGAATAGCAAGTTTGGAACATTTAACCCACTCGTTTCCCCCCTTTTATCAATAACCAGAAGGCGAATGACAGCTCTCCGATTACAGCAAATCCCAGGAGTGCCATGGCAATCATTGAAATGATTTCATTCTCCGGGAGGGTGAATTTCCCCATGCTTTCGGTGGTGTACCCAAAGCTTCCAATGATTAATAAAATCCCTAACAGTTTGGGATAAAACCCAGATTTGAAAACCAGATAGCCAAGAAGGGCCAAATGAAATCCGAAAAATAATCCCCAAATTAATACGGCAAATTGATGTGCTTCTAAAAATAGCAAAGCTAAAGATTGTAATTGCTCCGGCTGGAAGACTTCCAGATAAGTTGGACTGTTTAGTAAAAGCATGGGGATGAGGTAATTAAGTAAATTTATACCCATTATGATAGCCATGGAAAACCGGCTTAAAAGTGCCATAAGTGCTAAAGTTGGGTTGACTTTTTTAAACATTTTATAGAGTATGACGGTCAGGATGATTTCAAGTAAAATCACCAGCATATCCGCTACAAAACCAATTCGGAATATTCCTGAATGAGTGGTGAGATTTTGAGCAGTGGTTGTGGCATCTCCTGTGGCAATAATTACATTGGGAAGATAGCCCATGCTAAAGCCACTAAAAATGGCAATTAACAAATAAAGGATTCCGGCAAATCTGGAATCCGCCAGGTTTGGGGTTGATGTAATATTCATATTTAAGAAATTAGGATAGATTAATTTGGTGAATAAATATCAAGCACGATATTGCCCTTTTTCCTGCCGGAATCGTTACTGTTCACCTACAAATTTAAAATTGTCTCTAACTCGAGGATAAGGGCGATTTAATAAAAGTTCAAGAATATCAACCTGCTTTATTTGTATTTAATCCAATATTTATTCATTGTACCTGAACAGTAACCCGGAATCTATGTATTGATGGGCTTCTGCAATTTCCTCCAGTACGTATGTTTTGTCAATTACCGTTGTTAATTTTCTAGTTTCCAAAAGCGGAAGCAATTCGGCCAACAAGACTTTTAATTCGGGAATTGATTTTAAACCAGTGGCATCAAATTGTGCCTTCTTGCCATTTTTAGAGCTAGTCAGCATTTGAAATAATAGTGGGATGTCCAGCACCGGGGAAATATAAGTGCCATTTTTGGTAAGGATATTTTTGCAATTAGAAAATGAACTTTTCCCAACTGTATCGTAAACTATATCATAAGTCTGATCAGATTTTGTAAAGTCATCTTGAGTATAATCAATTACCCTATCCGCACCAATAGATTTTACCAGCCCAATATTGGCAGCGCTACAAACTCCAGTCACTTCTGCTCCAAAATATTTAGCCAATTGTACGGCTGTAGTTCCCAAACTACCCGATGCACCAATGATCAACACTTTTTGACCCTTCTCAATTTTAGCCAGTTCTTTTAGGAAATTGATTGAAGTTAAAGCGCCATCACAGACCGGAGCAGCTTCATGATGAGATATATTTTCAGGCTTTTTGGCAATGAGTCCATCTGCGGGAATACATACGTATTCTGCATTTGTACCCACACTTAAAACGATTTCCCCAAAAACCTGATCGCCTTCTATAAATTGTTTTACATTTTCCCCAATGGCTTCTATCTCACCGGAAAAACCCGTTCCGGGTACAGGATTTTTTGGTTTCAGTAATCCAAGGAATAATCTGCCAAAATAGGGACTTCCCTTCCTGATCATAGTATCTGCAGCAGTGACTGAAGCTGCATAAACTTTCACCAAAACTTCATTGGGTTTGGGAACGGGTTTGTTTACTTCTTTTACCTGAAGCACTTTTGGCGAACCATATTTTGTGCAAAAAACTGATTTCATTTTTAAGCCTTTATAGTTTGTCATAATTCTCTTTGGTGGTGAATTAAATATGAAACAAAACTAATTGGGGCAATCAGCTAAAGCGTTCGTGATTATAAATCCGAACAAATTGCATAATTAACCAAGTGTTATTTCTTTTCTTGAAGCTTAAGAAATTGTTTAGGCGTAAGCCCTGTTTCCTTTTTGAAATAGGTATTGAAAACAGTTTTGGAATTGAAACCGCTTTCGTAAGCCAGGCCGATCAGAGTGATGTGGCTTTTATCTGGGTCTTTTGATAAAGCTTTAAATTTTTCCACACGATAATGATTAATAAATTCACTAAAGTTCTTACCCATACTTTCATTGAGCAACCAGGAAAGTTGATTAGGATGAATTTCAATTTGTGAGGCTAAAGTCCGTAATGTTAAATTTGAATCCAGAAATGGTTGCTGTTCTTTAATGTGCTTGATTAATTTATTTGTAAATTCAGCAGTTGTGGTTTTATCCAGCAGTGCTTTTTTCAGTCCTTTTTTTTCATTGGGAAAATCTTCTCCAAAAATAAGGTGCTGGAATTGGAAATATCTCGGATCATTTTTTATTGGCTTGACCATCGGGTCAGCAAAATGGAAAAATAGGAAAGATGCCTTGTTTTCCAAAGCTTCTTTAATCCAATCAAAAGCTTTGTCAAAATCTCCTGTAACTGCATACATAAGAAATAAAAAGGATTGTTCCCGAAAACCTTCCGGCTTGGCTGCTTTCTGCAATAATATATCAAGATACTTTTTCGTATTTGTTGTATCCTTTTTAAAAGCATAAGCCAGTGCTGTTATCCCCAATTTATCTGCCTGAACTACAATATCTTCAGGCACTTTTTTTTCATAATAATTGAGGGCTTCATCGTACTGACCAAGTTTCAACATACAATAACATTTGATAGAATGTGCGGGAATATTTTTCTCATTCTGAGCCAGACATTTATCCAAAAGTTCCAGGGACTTCTCAAAATCTTCTATCATATAATGGAAATAGGCATTGAAAAATAAGGTCTCTGGGGATAATGGATCAATGCCCAGGGCTATTTCCAATTGCTTTTCTGCAGCATCCTTTTTTCCTGCTATAATGTAAAGAAAAGAAAGAAATTGGCGGGCATCTACATAATTGGGTTGAATTTCCAAAGCCTTTAAAGTCAGGTCCAGCGCTTTTTTGTAATCAAAGGAAATGAAAAAGGAAAAATTGGCTAACTGGTAAAGCCCTCCAGTTAATCTGGGGTTTAACTCAAGTGCCTTTTTAGTCAATTGCTCAGCTTTTCCCCAGGCCTCTTCAAAAGGCCAAAAACCTGTAGTAGCCATAAATCCATAACAATCTGCAAGTCCTACAAGTGATGTAGTATGGTCCGGGTCAAGTTCAAGGGCTTTTTCATAAAGTGGAATGGCAATTTGCATATCATCCGCATTCCATTTGTTAAAATGAAATTTGGCTTTTAAAGACAATTCATAAGCATCAAAATTGTCAGTTTGCCTTTCTATTAGATGTTCCTGAATTTCAAAATGCCCGAATTGCTCCCGTAATTTATCGGCAATGGCAAGGCTTATTTCATCTTGAATCTCAAAAATATTTTCCAGTTTCCTGTCCCATGTTTCCGACCAGAAGTGGAAATCATCTTCTGCCTGAATCAATTGAGCTGTAATCCTGATCATCTGCCCCGCAATCCTCACACTTCCTTCTAAAATCGTAGAAACATTCAGCTCTTTAGCAATCTGGGTAATAGGAATATTCTTGTTTTTAAAAAAGAATGAAGAGGTTCGCGAAGTGACTTTTAGTTGCTTGATTTTTGCCAGTGCATTGATGATTTCCTCGGTAATGCCATCACAGAAAAATTCATTATCCTGGCTGGTACTCATGTTGGCAAATGGCAATACGGCAATGGTTTTTCCACCTGGTTGTTGTTTCCCTTTTAGTTGAGATTTTTTGGGAATTTTTATTCCATCATTACTAATGGCGAAAACTTGAATTGGATCAGATACATTTTTAAATTCGAAATTCCCAAGGAAATTAGTAGAAATAGAAGGCTGGTTTTTTAACTCATCCTTGACTTTTCCGGAAACCAAGATTGCGCCTGAAATCCCCATGCTTTCAATTCTTGAGGCGATATTTACGCCATCTCCATACACTTCAGTTTCGCTGAAAACAATGTCTCCAATGTGCAATCCGATTCGTAAGGGAATAGCGTCCGTACCATCTTCTTCCTGCAATAACTTTTGGATGGCAATCGCGCAATTTGTAGCTTCAATAGCACTTTTAAACACACTCAAAGTACCATCACCATAATATTGAATGATTTTCCCATGATGCAATTCATGTTGTTTTTGGAAGACAGAACGGTGCTTTTTTCTCACCTTTAAAGCCTTGGTTTCATCCTGTTGCATTAACGCAGTATATCCCACGATGTCGGTAAACATCACAGCAGCAAGTTGACGCACTTTTTTATCTTCCATAGCTTTTCCAAAAAATAATCATCAATTTTCCTCAATAATTGTGGAAAATGACGGATGTTTAAAATTAGTAAAATTATGGAAGAGTGGGAATTAGAGGAATATAAAATTAATACTGTTCGAAATTTGGTTAAATAAATCTTCATTAAATGAAATTCATAACCGTACCCAAATAAAATCGAAGAAATTGTTTGAAAATTTGGGGAATATATTTAGATGATGATCTATAAAATATTGTAAAGCTCTCAAGCCTTTTTGAAAAACAGATAATTGCTGGAGTCTGTCTTTTCTGACA
>JAHQVQ010000133.1 GCA_019634305.1 Flammeovirgaceae bacterium
ATTTAGTTTTTGTCTGGTTTGGTATTGGAAAGTGGAAGAAGCCCTTTTTACAATAGTAAAAATTCTGATTAATAAAAATAGATGTTTTTATTAAAAACCCACCATAAAAAAAGCGACTTGGGAAATTAATTTCTCAAGTCGCTTTTTAAAGTATTGAAGCTAACCTAGCTTTTAAGTAGTAACTCAGAATTAACCGTATATTACTTTGCCGTAAAAGACCGATAGAGAGATTACTATTTCTCAAAAATAATAGTAACCGGGGTGGAGCACAGGTGCTTATTTCTTAGCAATTTTTGCTAAATATCTCTTAGCCTTGGATAATTCCTGAGAATCTTTATAATTATCAATAATTTTTTGGTAAGCTTCTCTAGCTGATTCAAAATCGTCTGTAGCTTCATAAGCTAAAGCTAGTTTCATTAAATATATCGAGGTAAACTCCTTATTTGGATCTGTTTCACTTGCTTTTTTATAGTTTGTGACTGCATTGGCAAAATCACCTTTCTCCATATAGGCATCTCCTAATAGGCAATATTCCCTGGCTTCAATAAGTACTCCTGACTCATCAAATTGCTCCAAATAGGTAATTGCATTATCGAATTCACCTAGCTTTAAATAGCTCACACCTGCATAGAAACTAGCAAGGTTCCCAGCTTTTGTACTGCTGTAATCCTCGGCTATGGCTACAAAACCATCAGTAAAGTTGCCATCACCATCTAATGCCTTATTCAGCGAATCTTTTTCAAGATAGAAAATTGCAGGAAATAATTGCTCTTGAGCAGTTACCTCTTGGTTAGAATTATACCATTGATAGTAGAAAAATCCACCTAATACCAAGATTACTGCAGCAAAAACACCCGTAAGTAAATTCTTATGAGAGGTTGCAAATTCCTGAGATTTGCTCAAGGACTCCTGAAGCGCTTCAGGATTTTCCATATAATCAGTTACGGTTGGCGCATGTTCTTCTGCACTCTTTTTACTCGCTACTTTACTTTTCTTTGCCATTGCTAAATTTAATTAAGGGTGCAAAAATATATATTTTCTCTCTAATTAGGAATTTTGTAATAAATTATGACAATAAAAAAGCAGACTAGTATCTAAAATAGTAGTCTGCTTTTAATAAAATTCAGCTAATAACCTGATAAATCAACTTTCCAGATTCAATAGACACGGTATTTTTATTTTTATAAAAATTGACCGTTATCATTAATCAATAGTAAATGGATAGTCGTTTTCAGCATAAATATCTTTATAAATTTCACTTGGATCAGGAAATGGAGATTCTTCAGCAAATTTCACAGATGCTAAAACACGATCTTTAATCTCCTTATCAATTTTCTTTAAATCTTCTTCAGTAGCAAATCCGTGCTCAATTAAAGCTACTTTTACCTGCTGAATTGGGTCTTGACTCTTGTAATCAGCTACTTCCTCCTTAGTTCTATACTTAGCAGGATCTGACATAGAATGCCCTTTGTATCGATAAGTCCTTAATTCTAACAAGGTTGGTCCCTCACCTGCTCTGGCTCTTTTTGCTGCTCTTTCTACTGCAAGGTGAACATCATCTACTCTCATAGCATCAACTGGCTCTGAAGGCATATCATAAGCCGCACCCAACTGATAAAGATCAGTTACGTTCGAAGTTCTTTTCACAGAAGTACCCATTGCATATCCGTTATTTTCGATAGCGAAGATAACTGGCAGTTTCCATGACATTGCCATATTAAACGCCTCATGAAATGCACCTTGTCTTACTGCACCATCACCCATATAGCAAATACAGAGCTTTCCTGTTTTATTATATTTTTCGGCAAAAGCAAGACCAGCACCAAGAGGAATCTGTGCCCCTACAATTCCATGCCCCCCTACAAAACCTTTATCCTTATCGAACATGTGCATAGAGCCACCTTTCCCTTTTGAACAACCAGTGGCTTTTGCAAAAAGCTCAGCCATAATTGCATTTGGTTCAGATCCTAATGCCAAAGGATGACCATGATCCCTATAAGCAGTAATATATTTATCTCCCTCTTCTAAAGCTGAAACAGCACCAACTGCACATGCTTCCTGACCTATATATAAGTGGCAAAAACCTTTAATTTTTTGTTGTCCATACAATTGACCAGCTTTTTCCTCAAACCTTCTAATCAGTAACATTTTCTCATACCAAAACATATATGTTTCTTTTGAAAACTCTACTCCTTTTGATTTTGCTTTTTCTTCCGTTAACATTATTATCTAAGTTTCGCCTTTTAACTTTTTACTTTACAGCCTACTTGAATGAAAAGATATTTCCAGCTGCTAATCAAAAATTTAGCTAAAGTTATAAAATCAACATTTAACTCATTTGAAGTTTCTGCAAAAATGTTAAAAGAATTTTAATTTTGATAATTAAATCCAAAAAAAGGATTTGTAAGTGTTGTTTCTTCTTAATTTTGTGAAAATTTGTCCCAAATATTAATATAAAATCACTAGGATAAACTGGGAATAAAAGCAACTGTATATCCCTTTTTACTAAACACCTCTTCTTTATGGATATCCCAAAATATGCAATTATTGTAGCTGGTGGAAAAGGAAACAGAATGCATTCCCAACTTCCTAAGCAATTTATTCCCTTAGTGGGCAAACCAGTTTTAATGCATACTATTGAAAGGTTCCATTTTGCTGATCCTAAAATTAAAATAGTATTGGTTTTACCAGAACATCATATTAAGTTTTGGAAGGATTTGGTAAAAGAACACCACTTTGAAATAATACATCAAATTGCTGTAGGAGGAACCTCACGCTTCCAGTCTGTTAAAAATGGTTTGGAAACTATAAAGGAGGATGGCCTAGTAGCTATTCATGATGGCGTTCGACCTTTTATCAGTAAAGATATAATAAATAATGCCTACCAAACAGCTTATGAAAAGGGGAATGCTATTGTAACAGTTTCTTTAAAAGATTCGATACGAGAAGTTCATCAAAATGGGAATGATGCAAAAGACAGGTCAAAATTCAAGCTTGTGCAAACTCCCCAAACCTTTAATTTGGATATCATAAAAAAAGCTTACAATACTTCCGAAAAAAGTTTTTTTACAGATGATGCAAGTGTGGCAGAGGCCAGTGGAAACAACATAAATTTAGTAGATGGCTCTTACTATAATATTAAAATTACTACTCCTGAGGATTTGCAAATTGCAGAAATATTCGCCAAAAAAAAATGGAACAACTCTTAAGTTCCATTTAATTCATTACTTTTTCGAATCTTACTTTTCCAAATACAGTACCTTCAAACTACTATTCCTATTAAGTATTTAATAAAGGAAGGCTTGAGTTAGTACTCATCTTCATTAAAGAAGAAATCTTCTTTTGTAGGGTAATCAGGCCAAATTTCTTCAATACTTTCATAAGGTTGACCATCATCTTCCAATTCCTGGAGATTTTCTACACACTCCATTGGGGCACCAGTCCTTATCGAATAATCAATTAATTCATCTTTAGTCGCTGGCCATGGCGCATCTTCTAGGTACGATGCTAATTCTAATGTCCAATACATAGTCTATAGTCTTTTATCATTTAATTTAAATATTTCAACCAAAACAATTCAAAAGCTTTATATAAAAATTATTCCAAAAAAACAATAATTTTCTTAGTAAAGTTTTAATTGATACCATGAACGACACCCCTCTCAAATTGTTTTGTTTTTTCACAGAACCTTTTTAGGTATTAAAGGGTTCGAAATTTTTAGGCCTTTTGGTATTTGGCGCAAAAGTAACTTTATTAAATTAAAAAAAGCAATACTTTTAGGTATTGCTTTTATAATAATTTCAAATGGTTATTTGATTACCTTCCAGAAGCTCCATCTTCGCCTCCTTCAAGAACTTCTTTTATATCTTTTCTTAGATTATCTTCATACGCCACAATCCAAGCATCTTTCACACCCATTTCCCTTAAGTATTTTTTGAATGTATCAGCTTCCCAATAATCTCTGAAAAATCCGATTGTATATTTTTTCACACCATCTTCATCTTCTGTCCAGAAATTCCCTTTTTCTTGGAACTGAGATAAATCTTTATTTCTAAAAGCTCCAATCTGCACTTTATAAACTACACCCTTAGTATAGTCGTCACCTCCTTCGGTTACATTTTTTCCACAATCGGCCTGAATAGCTTTAAGTTTATTTTGCAGATCTGAAATTTCCTGATCTTTAGAAGCCGTCAAAGACTGTTGATCTTTTAATTGACTTTCTATTTTGGTAATATTCTTTTTTAAGGCTCCGCTTTCTGCTTGTAAAGAATTCACATCTTCATACATGGCTTTAAACTTCAATGGATCCATACTTTTCATTTTCTGTTTCCATTTTTTAGCTTCTTTTTTTTCCGCTTTAGTAAGTTTTTGAGCTGAAACCTCTGTAGTAAAAATAATTCCTACACTTAAACTTAAGATGGTTAATAAGATTCTCATGATCAATAATTCTTTTTAAATATTAATTTTTTATTGCTAATAATTTTCAAATTGGGAAAAATCCACGTATAGGAATTTCATTTTTTTAACAAGGTAAGTAAAGAAAATATTTTAACAAAACAGACTTTTTTACCTTTTTTATGAAACCTATTAGACATAGCTCCCATTTCGGAATACGAATTATTTGATTTTAAAGTCGAAGAAATATTTTAATTTAAATAAGGGAGGAAAAAAAATTACCTTTTATAAGATTAGGTAAATAGTTAAAATAATCATCAACTCTCCCTGTAAAAGTTGATTTGGTAAATAAAAATAATAATTTTCTAATAAACAAAAGTATTAAGGTTATACAATATAAACAATAGCAGGGACTTTTACAGCCCTGGCTATTGTTTATATTGTATATTGTTATAAATTTCCAATCATTTTTGAAGGAATAACCCACTTATCAAATTGCTCATTGGTCAAAAGTCCCAATTCCAAAGCAGCTTCTCTCAATGTTGTTCCATCTGCATGCGCTTTTTTAGCAATTTTGGCTGAATTATCATAACCAATATGGGTATTTAATGCCGTTACTAACATTAATGAATTTTCCAAATGCTCTTTTATTGCTTTATAGTTAGGTTCAATACCTACAGCACAATTTTCATGGAAGGATTGGCAAGTATCACCTATTAATCTCGCTGCAGTAAGTACATTAAATGCCATCATTGGTTTAAAAACATTTAATTCAAAATGTCCCGTTGATCCACCAATACTTACCGCATTGTCCAGTCCAATAACCTGAGCACAAACCATGGTCATGGCTTCACATTGAGTTGGATTTACTTTACCTGGCATAATGGAAGAGCCTGGCTCATTTGAAGGGATAATAATCTCTCCAATACCGGATCTTGGCCCTGAAGATAGCATCCGAATATCATTACCGATTTTCATCAAACTAACTGCCACTTGCTTCAATGCTCCTGAAGCACCAACCATTCCATCATGAGCAGCAAGTGCTTCAAATTTGTTTGGGGCAGTCACGAAAGGTAAACCTGTTAATTCTGAAATCTTTTTAGCCACTAATTCGGCATAACCCTTTGGTGCATTCAATCCTGTTCCCACAGCAGTTCCACCAAGGGCAAGCTCCGACAAATGTCCAAGTGAAAACTTTAAAGCAGCAATCCCATGGTCTAATTGGGAAACATATCCACTAAACTCCATACCCAATGTTAATGGAGTAGCATCCATAAAGTGTGTTCTTCCAATTTTAACCACCTCTTTAAAAGCTTTGGCCTTTTGATCCAGTGTATTCCTTAATTTTTGAATTTTAGGAATGGTCTGCTCCACAATATACTTATATGAAGCAATGTGCATAGCAGTAGGAAAAGTATCATTTGATGATTGTGATTTGTTCACATCATCATTAGGGTGAATTTTTTTTGATTCATCATCTAAAGAACCTCCTAATAACACATGTGCTCTATTGGCAATCACCTCATTGGAATTCATGTTAGATTGCGTTCCTGAACCTGTTTGCCAAACTACAAGAGGAAATTCATCATCAAGTTTCCCTTCAAGGATTTCTTCACAAACTTTAGATATTATTTCAGCTTTATCAACTTCCAATACGCCTAAATCTGCATTTGTTAAAGCTGCTGCCTTTTTAAGAATGGCAAATGCCTGAATGATCTCCAGAGGCATAGTATGGCCACCGATTTTAAAGTTTTGTATTGATCTTTGCGTTTGGGCTCCCCAATATTTTTCGGCAGGAACCTGAACTTCTCCCATTGTATCTTTTTCTATTCTATATCCCATCTTGAAAAAAGTTTTGAATTTTAATTTAATCTATTTCCTTCTTTTCAGTTTTTATCCTGAACTTATAAAGACTTTATTTTTTTACTCTTTGAAAATAATGTATTAATATCTTTCTAAAGCCTTGCAAAACTAACTATTAAGTTGAAAAATACGCTGATTTTTATCAAGCTTTCCATCTGATATTAGCTTTTCTACTCCCAATCCGAATTGGTTTTATAGGATTAATCCTCTTTTAAAAATCGATTATTAAATTTGATCAAAAAAAATCAATGATTGTAGTAATTCAAAAAGTGACCAAAGCCTCTGTAACCATTGAAAATAAAATTAAGGGGCAAATTCCTAAAGGTTTAATGATTTTATTGGGGGTAACTCATGATGATAATGAGAATGACATTGAATGGCTAAGTAGTAAAGTGGTAAATCTTCGAATTTTTAATGATGAGGATGGAAAAATGAATCGATCCATTTTAGATGTAGGAGGAAATATCCTTTTAGTTAGTCAATTCACCCTTCATGCCAGTACAAAAAAAGGAAACCGACCTGGATACAATGATGCAGCTAAACCAGATATTGCCATTCCCCTTTATGAAAAAATGATTGTTGCTTTGGAAACCAAATTAGGCAAGAAAATAGCAATAGGTGAATTTGGAGCGATGATGGAAGTAAGCCTTGTGAATGATGGACCCGTCACTATAATAATTGATTCAAAAAACAAAAGATAGATTTAAGAATTGGGAACTTTAAGGAGAAAGGGTAAGTTCCCTTCCTAACTTCTACAAATTTATATATCTCCAATCTCACAATCTCAGCAAGGCTTTTCTCTTTTTTTAATTTACCAATTCCTAAGGAATACGAAAGAATTTTTCTCATGAAAGAAGATTATCAAAAAGGAAGAGGTGCACAGAAAAACACAGCTAACCGTTTTTCAAAATCATTTTATGAATTTGAACCCACAGATCATGAAAATGAAAAAATTTTGGCACCTCCAACACAAATTTATAAGGAATCTCCCAAAAAGATTATAAGTACAAATAATAGCCCTGATATCCCTTTTACCTATTCCATAAACCCTTACCAAGGCTGTGAACATGGCTGTATTTATTGTTATGCTCGCCCATCACATGAGTATTGGGGATTTAGTGCTGGCTGGGATTTCGAAACTAAAATTGTGGTAAAGGAAAATGCTGCAAATCTCCTAGAAAAGCAATTTTTAAGTAGAAATTGGAAACCGGCTTCTATAATGCTGTCTGGCAATACGGATTGTTACCAACCATTAGAAAAAAAACTAAAAATCACCAGATCTCTGCTCAAAGTATTTGCAAAATATGGGAACCCTGTAGGAATTATCACTAAAAACAGCCTGGTGCTGCGAGATCTTGATATTCTGAAAGACCTGGCTAAGGAAGGATTAGTGCATGTTATCATAAGTATAACAACACTTGATGAAAACTTGAGAAGATTAATGGAGCCAAGAACAGCTTCAGGAATAAAGAAACTGGAAACTATTCAACAACTTACATCCGCTGGTGTACCAGTAGGAATAATGACTGCTCCAATTATTCCAGCACTCAACAGCCAGGAAATTCCTGAAATCCTAAAACAAGCTTCGGAAAATGGGGCTTTAATGGCTGGCTATACCATGGTAAGGTTAAATGGAGCACTGGAAGAATTGTTTAAAGACTGGCTTGAAAAGAATTTCCCCAATAAAGCTGAAAAAGTATGGAATCAGATTCAGAATTTGCATGGAGGAAATGTAGGTGATTCTCGATTCGGAACCAGAATGAGAGGAGAAGGAAAAATTGCAGATAGTATTACTCAATTGTATAAAATCTCAAAAGCCAAATATTTTAAAGACAAAAAGCTACCTCCATTTAATTTAACTAAATTCAGAAGAGGTGGAAACATGACCTTATTTTAACCAATTTCAGAGCATTTTGTAGCATAAGCCTTCAAAGAAAATATTGATAAAAAGACCTTAATTATCTTACTTTTAGGCAGAAAAAAAACTTAGTCTCTTATAAATCCGATTATCTTGTGTTTTTTTTATATTTTAATAGATTATAAACCCGATGGCTAAGACTATTACCTATTTGCACAATTGAACTCTTCTGAGTTGTACTTTCTATCTATGGAGGAACTAGAAAAAGGTTTTAAACTATTACATTCAAGTGATGATTCGCTGGTTTATTGGGGGAAAACTGAAGAATTCGAAAAAGAAATTACATTAAAAATACCAAATGGAGATTTCCCCTCCATTTCTCAAATTAATAGATTTAATAATGAATTTGAAATTCTTTCCAAACTAAATATTCCCGGAGTCAGACAAGCTTTTAAAACCGAAAATAAGGAAAATAAACCTAACCTCTTCCTGGAATTTGTTGAAGGACAAACATTAAAAAGTTTGTTTGCTAATGTAGGAATTGGTGAACATTTAAGTTTAAAGTCATTTCTTGAAATCTCCATAAAAACCACAAGTGTACTGGCAAATATCCATAGTGAGAATATCATTCACCGGGATATAAATAGCTTCAACATCTTATTCAATAAAGAAAAAAATGAAGTTCAATTTATTGATTTTGGACTAGCATCGAAGGTTAATTTAAAAACCCAAAGTTTAAATAGTGAGGAAAAATTTGAAGGTACTATAAACTATATTTCTCCCGAACAAACTGGAAGGGTGAATAGAAATGTGGACCATAGAGCAGATTTGTATTCTTTAGGAATTACCTTCTTTGAAATTTTAACTGGTGAGCTACCATTTCAGTCTAATGATCCATTGGAAGTTATTCATGAGCATTTGGCTAAATTACCGATTTCTCCAAGCAAACTGAACCCTTATATTCCTCCCATAATCTCAGAGATTGTATTAAAGCTTATAGCAAAAAATGCCGAAAATCGATACCAGTCAGCCCAAGGACTTATGTTTGACCTGAAACACTGCTTAAAGCAAATTAATATTAACAATAAAATAGATCCATTTCCCCTCGCCATTGAGGATTTTTCAGATCAATTAAATATTCCACAAAAACTCTTTGGCAGAGAGGCAGAAATCCAAACACTCTTATATCAATTTCAAAAAGCCCACGATGGAAAAAGAGCTTTTACTTTTGTTTCGGGATACTCGGGAATAGGGAAATCCACCTTAATTAATGAACTCCAAAAGCCAATTAGCATTCATAAGGGAAATCTCATAAAAGGCAAATATGATTCACAGCATAAAAACACCGCCTATTTTGGAATTATTAATGCTTTTAAAGAATTAACTATTCAATTATTAGGACTTACTGAACCACAAATAGCCCTATGGAAACAAAGAATTCTGAATAAACTTGGGACTAATGCAAGTCTTATTATTGATGTAATTCCTGAGCTCAAATTGATTATTGGAGAGCAACCTCCGATGGAAAAACTAGGGCCATTAGAAACTCAAAACCGATTCAACCTAATATTCCAACGATTTATTGAAGTCTTTGTAGAGGAAAATCAAACTTTAGTTTTAGTGCTAGATGATTTGCAATGGATTGACCAACCTTCAATATCCCTGTTGAGACAAATTTTAAAGGATAAAAACCTTTCTCACTTTTTATTTATAGGAGCCTTTCGAGAAAATGAAGTAAATGACCATCATCCATTAACTCAACTTATTGAAGAATTACATACAGTTGATTATAATATTCCCATAATTCAATTACCTCCTCTCAACATTGAAACTATAAATGACTGGATGGTAGAAACCTTTTCATCCAATCCGCAGGAGACCAGGGAATTTACACAGCTTGTTTACATGAAAACTGAAGGAAACCCTTTTTTTGTTAAGGCTTTTCTTCAAACCCTGTATGAAGAAAACCTCCTTAAAATATATAATCCGGATGTAATCACTAGTTGGGATTCAAATAAAGAAAGAGTTGGAAGATGGATATGGGAAAAAGCAGCAGTAAAATCATTACCAGCTAGTGAAAACCTGGTTGATTTTATGTCTAATCGAATTCAGAAATTACCAGAAGTTTCCAGACAGTTAATAACAATTGCATCTTGCTTTGGCATTAATTTCCGATTAAAAGCATTGGCTGATATTCTTCAAAAAGGAGAAAATGAAATTTTTGGTATTTTCTATCCAATTCTAAATGAAGGTCTTGTTTGGTTTTCCGATACTACTTATTCTTTCATTCACGATAAAATTCAGGAAGCAGCCTATAATTTATTATCTAATGAAGAAAGAGAAAAGTTACACTATAGGATTGGAAAGGCTTTACTCTTTAATAAGGGGAATGAAGATTACAATCTTGATAGTATTTTTGAGGTAACCCACCATCTAAATCTGGCTAAAAAAATAGTAGAGGAAAATAAGGAAAAACAATTATTAGCCGACTTAAATTTTAAATCAGCCATAAAGGCTAGAAATAATTCCGCAGCAGCCACTTATTTCAACTACTGTAAAGCGGCTATTTCCCTTCTTCCGAAAAACTCCTGGGAAAGTGATAAAGAAAAGACGCTTAGGATTTATGAAGCTGCTACCGAAGGAGCTTTTATGTCAGGTCAACTTGATGATATCGAATACTTTGCAGATTTATACCTTCAAAATTCACCTGATCCATTTCGACAAGTAAAAATCTACCAATTACTTATCAACAAACAACTGGCTCAAAACGAACCAATTAAAGCACTTGAAATAGGTAGAGCATTTCTCAAAAAACTGGGAGTAAAATTACCAAAAAAGCCAGGCACTTTTCATATTCTAATAGGCTTTCTTCAAGTTAAAATAGCCTTAATTGGCACAAAGATCCCTGATCTTGTTCACCTACCACCTATCCAGGATAAAAAACAAAATGCGATAATTAATACCCTTGGCAATATGGGTTCTGCGGCCTTAATTGCCCTTCCTGAATTATTACCCGTTATTGTTTTTGAACAGGTAAAGAGGTCTTTGAAATATGGTTGTTCACCAGCAACAGCGGATGCATTCTCTACTTTTGGGATTATTCTATCCGGGTTTATGGATGAATATAACAATGGATATGAAATAGGAAAAACATCCCTAAAACTGGCTGAACAACTAAACGCCAATTTTATTAAAGGCAGAGTAATAGCTGCTGGAGTCGGGGCCATCAACCATTGGAAAGAACCTTTCGCCAAAGTTACTGAAGATGCGAGAGTTGGTTATCAGTTGTGCCTAGAGGCAGGAGATTTAGAGTTTGGAGCATATAATGCCTACATTATAGGGATGAACCAGTTTTTTGGAGGCACTACTCTTGATAAGTTAAAAAGTGAGACAACCCATTTCAATCAAATAATAAAAGATTTCAACCAGGAAGGGCCCTTTAACTGGAATGAATTTTATAGGGTAGTTATTCAAAACCTCAAGGGAGAATCAAAAACTCCATTACTTCTTAAAGATGAGTTTTTTGATGGGGAAGCTTTATTACCCTATTTAAAAGATAAAAAGGAAGGAATAGGAATATTTCAATTTCATTTAGCCAAACTATTTTTAGGATATATATTTGGAGATTTCAAAGCCTCTTTTAACCACATTGCACCTGCATTACCACAATTAGAAAATGTATCCGGGATGCAGATGGTTCCTCAATTTTATTTTTATTCGGCACTTACTTGTTTCTCCATTTCAACTCATCAAAAAACTTTTCCTCCCAAAGCAAACAAATACATAAAAAATGCTAAAAGTAAATTCAAAAAATGGGCTAGATTATGCTCGGAAAATTATGGAAATAAATTAGAACTTATTTTAGCAGAAGAAGCAAGCTTAAATCAAAAGTTTTCAAAAGCAATTACTCACTATGAAAATGCTATCAACATGGCAAAGGTTAATAGCCTGATACATGAAGAAGCACTATCCTATGAACTATTTGGGAAATTTTGGTTAAAGAGATCAAATCAGGAAATTGGGGAATTTTATATCAAAAAAGCTATAAATGCATACAGTTTTTGGGGAGCTCAACAAAAAGTGGAGGTCATCGAAAATGAATTTGAAAACAGAATTAACCTTAGCACTAAACCAACTGGTACCATTAACCCATTGAAGCCTATTCAGGCTACATCTAATTCTCTGATTACCAATAATAATTTATTTAATTTCCTCTCTATTTTAAAAGTAAATCAATTGATTTCAGAGGAGGTAAAACTGAGATCACTTCTTGATAAAATGTTGCAAATCGTTTTAGAAAATGTAGGCGGATCGAGAGGCGTTTTGCTAATAAATGAGAAGGAAAACTGGAAAATAATTGCCGAAAAGGACATCAATAACCCAAAAGAAAGTATCCTTAAGCAAGAGGTTTTGGATTTTTCAGAAGGAAAAGTTACCCACCTCCCTCTTACCGTTATTAACTTTATTCGAAATTCCGTAAAAAGCTATTTTACCAATGACGCCAAAAATGATCAGAAATTTGGGAACGATCCTTATATTGACAACAATGATATAAAGTCCATTATTGCTATTCCACTTAAGCATAAAAATTCACTTACCGGAATTTTATATTTGGAAAACAATCTAGCTCCTAAACTCTTCACTGACAAGCATTTGGAAATGCTGGAATTATTATCCTTCCAAATGGCAGTTTCGCTAGACAATGCGCTCCTTTACGAAAACCTGGAGAAAAAAGTACAAGAAAGAACCATAGAAATTGAGAAACAACAAGAAGAAATAAGAACCCAAAATAAAAGGCTTTTCAAGCAAACAGAAATTCTCGAAAAACAAAAAAACTCATTAACAGAGGCTCTTCAAAAACTTCAAAATGCACAAGTCCAGTTAGTTAATTCAGAAAAAATGGCATCCTTAGGAATTCTTGCTGCTGGCATTGCCCACGAGATCAATAATCCTATAAATTTTATTAGTGCAGGAATTGTAGGCTTACAAAAAACCCTTGAAAAATTCTTCTACTTAATGGAAGAATATGAAAAGATAAACATTGAAAATGTAAAAGATCAGCTAACAGTTATTGAAGGCATAAAAAATAAAATGAGTTATGAGGAATTGAAAACACTTGTAAAGAAAGTTTCAGGGGACATAAGGGTTGGTACTTCACGAACCACAGAAATAATTAAAGGATTGCGGTCTTTTTCAAGGTCGGGAGAAGGAACTTTAAAAATCACAGACATCCATGAATGCCTTGAATCCACCTTATTGCTAGTAAGAAACCAGGTGAAGGAAAAAATAAAAATCAATAAAAAATATGGGAAAATCCCTAGGATTGAATGCTATGAAGGAAAAATAAACCAAGTTTTTATGAACCTGATAACAAATGCCATTCAGTCTATTGCGCAAGAAGGAGAAATTTTCATTAGCACTTTTAACCATGAGGAGGAAATTGGAATAAGAATCAAGGATTCAGGAGCTGGAATTTCCGAAGAAGTTAAGGAAAAAATATTTCAACCCTTTTTTACCACTAAAGAAGTAGGAAAAGGTACCGGATTGGGCCTTTCTATAGCCTTAGGAATAATCGAAAGTCACCAAGGAAGCATCCACCTTGAAAGTAGTCTCGGCAAAGGCACTTCCTTTACTATTTATCTTCCCAAAAGGTTCAAAAAAACTAAACAGGAAACATTTAATACCTAAACCCTACTTCATTTTGATAGTAACACTACCATTTGGTTCAGTAATATCCAATTTGGATTCAGCTGCCTCATTTTCACCAAAATACCCTGTAATTTTCATCACTTTCTTTTTACTATCGGCATATCCTACACTTAAGTATCCACTATCTGGAATAGTAAGTTTTTCACTTTTCCCTTTGATATCTACCTGAAGTGAAGAAGCTTTAGCAAAGGATAATTCAATATCAGTAGATTTACCATTAAGCTTTATTGTTGAAAATTTTTTTTGGATATTCTCTGCAATAATACTTCCATTAGTCATATTCAAATCTGCCTGACCAGCAAGATTAATTATTGTGATTTTTGAAAAGGAAAATGATCCACTAATTTTACCCAATTCCCTTACCTCAATCTTGTCATTTTTAGAATCAAGGTATAGTTCTAAAACCTCACCCAACTGTACTGTAGAAGTAGAGTTAGTACTATTTATATCAATTTTATTCGCCTTTTCCACAGTAACTGTACTAGAGGAAAGTGCAAAAAAACCATAGCCAAGTTTTTCAATCTTTACGTTGGCATTATTCAAGTTAAAAGATACATTCTCTTTTATTTCCCCAATAATCAATTCGCTATC
>JAHQVQ010000134.1 GCA_019634305.1 Flammeovirgaceae bacterium
GCAGAATTTGTATTGGAAGACGGCAAGTACATCTGTGGACATTTAGTTGAAAAAATGTCAAAAAGATGGTACAATGTTGTCAATCCAGATGATGTAATAGAAAAGTATGGTGCGGATACTATGCGCTTATATGAAATGTTTTTAGGGCCACTGGAAGCATCCAAACCATGGAATACTGATGGCATAGAAGGCGTATCTAAATTTTTAAGAAAGGTTTGGAATCTTTTCCATAATGCCAAAGGAGATTTTCAGGTTTCCGATGGAAAACCAACAAAAGAGGAATTAAAAGCCCTTCATTTAACCATAAAAAAGGTAGCCTATGATATTGAACATTTATCTTTCAATACTTCAATTCCTGCATTTATGGTTTGTGCCAATGAACTTTCCAAGTTGAAGTGTAATAAAGAAGCAATATTAAAAGACTATTTAATCATCCTTTCCCCATTTGCGCCACACATTACCGAGGAGCTTTGGGCTAAGCTTGGGAATATAGAAAGTATTACTAAAGCCAAATTCCCAAAACACAATGAGGATTATTTAAAAGAGGATGCTTGTTTATATCCAGTATCTATTAATGGAAAAGTAAGAGCAAAACTTGAATTCCCAATGGATATGGGCAAGGATGAAATAGAGAAGGAAGTATTGGCTTCTGAAGCAATATTAAAATGGATGGATGGCAAACAACCTAAAAAGGTAATTGTTGTTCCTAAAAGAATTGTGAATATTGTACTATAAAAGAAACCAAGTTTTATAAATTCAGGGAAAGGGTTATGTTGAGGCATAGCCCTTTTTTTGTTTTAAAAATTCTAACTTGAAAGAAAACTATTCAAAATCTCGATTTTGGGCAAAAAAAAACTACTTCCGTTAATTAAACAGAAGCAGTCCGAATAGAAGATAAATTTAACTGAAACTATAAACTTTAATATTTTTGAAGTGTCTTAAATGACACTGGAAATTTCTTTGTTTTGATAACTTATGTTTCAAAGATATGTGGGAAAAACGGAAAATCCATAACTTGTTTAAAACTAGCACTTTAGACTTAAGTAAGTTTTTCCCCTGGTTTTCAAAGCTTTGACACTGTCATTCTAGCACTTGTTATGAAAAAATAGACATTCATTTTAAATGATTTTTCAAGAATTTTTTTATTTATAAATAAAAAAATTCTTGAAAAATAACACATAACCAACTGATATTAAACACATTGCAATCAACAAAAGAATTCTTTCCTTAATTAAAACTGTACAAGAATGGCATTTTTCTTACATCTGTGACATAAAAGTATTTAAGGAAATGAAATTGATGATTCCCAAACCTAATTTCGAACCAATCAATACCCAATAATCCAAAATCGATGAAAAATCTAATCTACTTATTCTTATTTTCAGTGTTAATTAGTTGCCAGGGGAAATTAGCAAAATCAATATCAAGCGATAAAGCAGCCAAAAAAGGAGGAGATGCTTTTCAGCAACTAGTTCAAGGAATTAATGATCCTGGGCTAAAAAGAAGTTTAGAGCAATTCAGAAAAGAAGGCTTAGAATATGATCTAAATGTAGGTAGAATAAAACCAGATCAGGTAATTAAAACTGCTCAAGGATATTTAGGAACGAAACATAAAATGGGTGGTTTAAATAAAAGAGGAATAGATTGTTCGGGGTTACTCATGGTATCCTTTGGAAAACATGGTGTAGTGCTTCCACATTCTTCTCATGAGATAGCCAGATACGGTGTTTTGTTGCCCGATCGGAAATATTTAATAAGAGGAGATTTAGTTTTTTTTGTAGATACTTATAATTCCAAAGATTTAATCACCCACAGTGGAATATATTTGGGAGATGGGCAATTCATTCATGCCTCTGCCTCAAAAGGGGTTATGATTTCTTCTGTTGATGATCCTTATTATTGGAAAAATAAATACGTCTTTGGAAAGCGAGTTTTTAACGCAAAGTAGTTTCCCAAATAATTTTCTCACAAGTACAATAATCATCCAATTTACAAATCGCCAGCTTGTTCGCTAAAAAGGAGTAATTTGGGAATGATTCTGTGTATTTACCAATTCCCAAAGTAATATGAGGCCAAAAGTTCACAAAACTATGACTTTCAAAATATTCATTTACCCAATTAATACTGTCAGTGGATATTTCATTTGTTAAAAAGGAATTATTATCCACTTTTTCCTTCATAATTGGATTAACCAGATTTATCAATTCAGCATGAAAAGAATTAAAATGACTATTTTCTTTTAATTGGAAACTTGTTATTTTTTCACTCTCACCTTCTTTAGTTACTAAAGAGTCAATTATTATTTCTATAGGTTTTTTTCCAGTTGAAAATTTATTCAAAAGATTTTTTAAATGGTCCAGGTTATTCGGTAAAACACCTCCCATCGCCAGAGAAATATGAGGCAATGCCTGGCTGTTTGTAAAATCAATCTTCGAATTATTTTGCTGACCTGTTAAGATTCTATTAATCCTAGTAGCTTCATTTTCCAATTCTTTAGGAAATAAAAATACAATATCTATTGCAATAGAATGTTCCATAACCGTTTACCCTCCAAATCTGGTTTGTGCCTTAAATAAATCATCAGGAGTTCCTATATCGAGGTATTTTTCATTTTCAAATAAATAACCACAAACTTTGAGGTTAGCCCTCATGGCCTTTTGAATAATATGTCCTAAAAACAATTCCTTTGGGTTTTCTAAACTTAATCTTTGTCTTTCTTCCTCTGGTAAATAATCGTGCATAAACTGGGTAAACTTTGGAGTCCATACAGCAATTAACCAACAATTTGTAAGTTCAGTTGAATCAGGCTTAATCACGATCTCATGAATTTCCCCCGTTTGTTCGTCCCAATTTACCATATCACATTTACTGGCTTGTTGCTCATTCTCCACTGGGAATAAACCCAGTGCAATATCCATATCATTGGCAACCAGATTTGAATTTAGCTCCTTAAATACATCTTTCCTATTAAAAATAATGTCTGGAAAGCCTAAAAAAACGATGTCATTTTTGATGAAGGGGTAAGCCTGATCTATAGTGTAGGGTACTCCATATGGTTTATTAATAATAAAATATCCAATATCCATATCAACCAAGTGGCCATTCTGAAAATAAGCAGGGATATCCCATTTACCATTTTTTAAAATGAAAAAGGTTTTGGTAGCACCTCCTACTTGGTATTTTTCCAATAAATAATGAGAAACAACTTTAGGTCTTAAGGTTCCATCATTTAATTCAAATTTCCCTATTGGAAATAATTCTTTGCTTCCAGGCAGAGGCTGAATTCTGGTAGCCATACCACCAGATGGGATTATTCCTACAATTTCCATTGAACATTTATAATATTATTAAAATCTAAATCAGGTTGTATTTTAAGAATATTGCTTTTTTAAATATTCTTTTATTTCCTTAATCCTAGAGTTAATATCCATTTCGGAAAAATTCTGACCATGTAAAGAGATTTTATCCAGATAGGCCATAATTTCATCATGATGCTTTCTCTTCATCCCGCTACCTACCTCTACATATTTTAAGGAAGTCCAAAGAAGTGTTTTAAGGTTTACTTTCGAATCATCTGTCATATAATACTCCACCACAACGGTATCTTCATTGTAAAAGATTATCCTTGACATTATTCGAACCCACTCCCCTACCATAGCTGGTTTCACATAAGCAATTTGATGCTGGTATACTACCCACCCTGCTTTGTACTTTTGGAAGATATCACCTGGTCGAACTCCATATAGTTGTGTAGTTTGGTCTTCTCTTGCATTGAAAAAATAATCAAAGTATTTGGCATTGTTTAAATGTCTTAGAGGATCGCAATCCTGAAACCGAATTACTGACCTCGATTCTGTTTCTTTTGGATATTCTTTATCTTGATCTAGCATATCTGAGTGCTCTATTTTGGACAAAATAACTAAATCTGAATATTAAAGAATAATAAATTTTAAATTTAACCTAAAATTTTTACCTTTGCATCCCTAAAATAACATCACAGATGAAAAGGACATATCAACCTTCGAATAGAAAAAGAAGAAATAAGCACGGTTTCCGTTCAAGAATGGAATCAACAGGTGGACGGTCTGTTTTAGCCAGAAGAAGGGCTAAAGGAAGAAAGAAATTAACAGTTTCAAGTGAAAGAAGGCATAAAGCTTAATTTCAAAACATTAAATCTACGAATAAGATGAAAATCAGAGTAGCAAAAAAGATTCAAAAGAATCAAGAGAATTTAAAGTACCATAAAAGCCAGCTTGTAAAGGCTGAAAACGCTGTTAAAAGGTACTCAAAGAAATCAGAAGAAACCAAAAATTAATTTTTGGTTTCTTCATTTTTTCTAGGACAGGTAAAGCTAGCAACTATTTTTGCCAGGCATTTTCCCTATTTCTATTTATTAACTCAAATAAGTACTAGTACTTACTAAATGGCTGACAATTCCGGTTCGCCTGATCTTTTATTTGCTCAAACTTTTTCTAAAGATGAAAAGTTAACAAGCAAAAAAGCAATATCGCTTTTATTTAAAGAAGGAAAATCTTTTTTTAAGTATCCCTATAAATTAATTTACTCAGTAACCCCTGCTGAAAGTCAGCTACCTAAAGTTTTAATTTCTATCCCTAAGAAAAACTTTAAAAAAGCTGTTGATAGAAATAAACTAAAAAGACAAACCAGAGAAATTTACCGTAAAAACAAATTCCTTTTCGGACAAGAGGAAGAAAAATTTATTCCCAATCATTTGGGATTCATCTATGTTGGAAAAGAAAAAGAGGATTTTTCAGTTCTAGAAAGAAGCATAATAAAGTTATTGAAAATGTTTATATCTAAATCCAAAAAATAAAAAATCTGCTTTATTAAAAACTTTTTTACCTGAAATCCCCTTTTAATTAAGTTAAATGATTTTTATCTTAGTATAGTCAAAAAAATTTCCTAAATTTTTTTTATACTATAAAAGATAATTTATCTAATTCGTTGACTATTTATAATCATTTTTTGCGCCACAGCAAATTACATATAATTTGATTTTTTATGAGGATGCGTAGATATAAGATCGCTATTATCAGTTTAATTTTTTTCACGTTTCTGGCATCTTTTGGTCCTAACGACAAATATTTTGAGATAGCAAAAAACCTGGACATTTTCGCCACCTTATTTAAAGAAGTAAACAGATATTATGTAGATGAAGTTGACCCTACCGAACTGGTAAATATTGGGATTAACTCTATGCTTAGCACTCTTGATCCTTACACCAATTATATTCCCGAAGAACAAATTGATGATTACCGAACTATGACCACTGGAGAATATGGTGGAATTGGGGCAGTAATTGGCAGAAAAAACAGCAAAATCACAGTGTTAATGCCAAATGAAGGCTATGCTGCGGAAAAAGCTGGAGTTCAGATTGGAGATGAATTATTGAAAGTAGATGGGCAGGAAGTAAAGGACATGTCCATTTCTGAGATTAGCAAACTGCTTAAAGGAAATGAAGGTTCTCCTTTAGAACTTACTCTACAAAGGATGGGAAATCCTGAACCATTTACTTTGGAATTGACCAGAGAAAGGATTCATCTAAATAATGTTCCTTATTATGGCCTAGTTGCTGATGATGTTGGATTTATTCAACTCACTGATTTTACTCAAAACGCTAGTAAGGAAGTGAAAAATGCACTGATTGAATTAAAAAAAGAAGGAGCAAAAAAAATCATTCTTGACCTTAGAGGAAATCCTGGTGGACTTTTAAGTGAAGCTATTAATATCGCTAATATCTTTTTGCCAAGAGGCTCAGAAGTAGTTAGTACCAGAGGAAAAATACAGGAATGGAATAAAACACACAGAGCGCTTAATGCTCCAGTGGATACTGAAATACCAATCGCTGTTTTAATCAGTAAAAATAGTGCTTCAGCTGCAGAAATAGTTTCAGGTGTTATTCAGGATTACGACAGAGGTGTTTTAGTTGGTCACAGGTCATTTGGAAAAGGACTTGTTCAAGCTACCAGACCATTGTCTTATAACTCAAAGTTGAAGGTTACCGTTGCCAAATACCACATCCCTAGTGGCAGATGTATTCAGGCAATTGATTATTCCCACAGAGATATCAATGGATATGCCGATAAAGTTCCTGATTCACTTAGAGTTGCTTTTAAAACTAAAGGAGGCAGAGTGGTTTATGATGGTGGTGGTGTTGATCCTGATATTCCAGTGGAGAATGAAAATTATGCTCCCATTGTTTGGAGTTTGGTAAGTAAAGGGCTGATTTTCGATTATGCTACTGATTACAAGTTAAAACATGAATCGATTTTACCTGCTAAGGAATTTAAAGTAAGCGATGAGGAATTTAATAGCTTTGTTTCCTGGTTATCGGATAAGGAATATGATTATACTACTTCGGTAGAAAAAATGCTTGAAGAACTAATTGAAAATGCCAAGGCCGAGAAATATTATGATGATATCAAAGGACAGATTGATAACTTAGAAGCTAAAATATCTCACAATAAAGAAACAGACCTACAAAAATTTAAAGTGGAAATAATCGAGGTTTTGGAAAGAGAAATTACATCAAGATATTACCTTAAGACAGGAATTATTGAATCCTCTTTCGATGATGATAATGAATTAAATGCTGCCATTAAACTTTTAAGTGATATGGAGAATTATTATAGCATCTTAAGTGGAGAGGATTCTTAATATAGTATTAATATCCTACTAATATATGTTTAAACCGGTGAAGGAGTATCTTCATCGGTTTTCTTATTTATAGGAGTTTTATCTGTTTAGAAAACTTTCCATTATAGGAAAATACAAATGAGGAAATAGAAAGACTAAAAACTCATTAGTATTACAGTATATTCACTTAATCTAATATGAAAAAAATATTACTTTTTACCTTATTAAATTTATTCAATACTTGCATAGTTTATTCACAAGAAGCATTAAATGGAGAATGGACTGGATATCTCACACAGCATATTATGGGATCTGTTTCAGAATCACCTCTTGTGCTAAACATCGCTCTAGCTGGAGATAAAATTTCTGGTATTGCCTATATTGAAGCTTCAGAATTTTTAACGATCAGTGCAAAGATGGATTTTAAAGGCTATTTACAAGGTGATAGCATTATCATTCAGGAAGATAAAATTTTAGAAGGAGATGTACTAGGCGATGGAATTGGCTGGTGCATAAAAAGATTAGTCCTTAAATTGGAAACATCAGAAAACGGTTACCAACTGGTAGGGAGATGGTCTGGTATTGAAGATGGAAGCAATAAAAAATGTATCCCAGGTGAAGTATTATTAGAAAAGGAAGGTGAGAAATTTTATGGAACTCTTCTGGATAGCCTGACTCAGGAGAAAATTGAAGGAATTGCATTTATTCGGGAAAAGGAAACTGGTAAAAGAGTAAAAAAAGCAGAAACAGAAACTGGAGTTTTTTATTTCGCTCCTGTTTTTGGTAAATCCTATCATTTTAATTTAACCTCCAATGGCTATTATGATAAAATAGCCTTTATGGATTTTACTAATCCTGAGCAAAAAAAAAATTATTCACTCAAAAAAATTGTAGCAGGTGATATCACCATAATTGATCATTTACAGTTTGAAAGATCAAGTCCCCAAATAACGGAATCTTCAAAACCAAGTTTGAATGAGTTTGCTACTTTTCTAAGACGAAACCCTAATTTACTATTGGAAATTGCCGGGCATACTTCAAATGAAGGAAGTGAAGTACAAAACAAATTACTTTCTTTTAACCGAGCAACGGCAGTGGTGAACATTCTAAAAGCTAGAGGAGTAAATCCAAAAATGCTTATTCCCAAAGGCTATGGCAGTGAATTTCCTTTAGAAGATAATGCCACAGAAGAAGGAAGAGTAAAAAACAGAAGAGTAGAATTCAAAATCCTATCCATTAAATAAATTTTTCCAGAAGCTATCCGCCACAATTTCAGCCTCTCAACTGGAAAATTGGAAATGGAAAGCTATCTTTGCGAAAAATTTTAGCTGCCTGAAATCCAAAACCAATAAGCCGTTTCACAACTAATTTTTTTATTTCATTTCAAAAAACATCAAACATGGACAATGTAATTGTAAACCGAGCTGCAGATAATATTAGAGTACTCTCGGCTTCAATGGTAGAAAAAGCGAAATCAGGACACCCAGGAGGTGCAATGGGAGGTGCTGATTTTATCAATATCTTATTTTCTGAATTTCTTGTTTTCGACCCGAAAGATCCTTCTTGGAGATTTAGAGATAGATTTTTCCTAGACCCGGGGCACATGTCCCCAATGTTATATTCTACTCTTTCTCTTATTGGAAACTATTCAA
>JAHQVQ010000135.1 GCA_019634305.1 Flammeovirgaceae bacterium
CAAGCAGGAAACTGAATTGAAATTTTTCAAAAGATGATGAAGATTATTAAAAATATATTAGCTGTATCAATAATAAGTGCTCTTGTAGTAGCTTGTAGTCCTGGAGGAAATAATCCTGGTGTTGAATATGCGCCTCAAATGTATCATTCAATTCCTTATGAGCCACTTACACAAATTACCGAAACTACCGATGGCTTAATAGGAGCAACATATTACGAGACTTTTATTAACTCTACTCCCTATAATGACTATAATGGTAATGTGCCTATTAACTCATTAAAACCAGTAGAAGGGACTGTTGCAAGACAAAATTATTCTTCAGTTACAAATAGTAATGTGAGTTATCCTGGGCAAAGCCTTTTGATTTATGATATTCATAAAGATAGTGTGGCTCAGGCAGGAAGAGAATTAAAAAACCCATTACCAAATACTCCTGATATTGTAGCAGAAGGAAAGCAACTTTATCTTTCTTATTGTTCTCATTGCCATGGTAAAACTGGTGCTGGAGATGGTAAAGTAGGGGGAATTTATGGTGGTGTACCAAATTACTCTTCACGATCAGTTGCAAGTCTTCCAGAAGGTCATGTGTTTCATGTAATAACGCATGGAATTAGAAGAATGTGGCCGCATAAATCACAATTGAATCCTGAGGAAAGATGGAAGATTGTGAGATATGTACAAAAGTTACAGAAAGGAGAGCAATAAACTAAAAGTTTGGGATAAATTAAAACTGTCCCACAAGAAATAAAATTTACTTTGCAAAAATTTAAAAGCAAAAGATGGCAACAGAAACTCACGAATTAAACCTTGAAGAAAAATTTGTTTTTTCAGATAAAGCCAAGAAAAAAATATTTTTGACCCTGGGTATCGGAATTGTACTTTTGATAATAGGGATATTAATGGAAATCTTTGGGGGAGGAGGACATGGAGAACATGCACTTAATCTTACTCAGGATAACCTTGCATCAATTAATTCTGATGGAGGAGAATCCGCTGGTCATGGTCATGCCTATAGTTGGACAACAAAATTATTTGCGGGACTATGGATAAATAATTTATTTTTTACCGGGCTTGCATTAATTGGAGTGTTTTGGGTAGCTGTAAATTATGTAGCTTCAGCAGGATGGTCGGTTGGATTTAAAAGAATCCCTGAAGCATTTGGAAATTTTCTTCCAATTGCCGGAGTATTAATGCTTGTGGTTTTTGTATTAGCAAATCATGATCTATTTCATTGGACTGACATAAGTCTTTATGATGAAGCGGGAGGGCATTATGACGAAATTATAGATGGTAAGAAAGGATTTTTCTTCATGCCCGGAACAGAAGGAGTTCCAAGTATTCCTATTTTCTATTATGCCAGAATGATCATCTTTTTTTTAGGATGGATTATATTTTATCAATTTATTAAAAAACAATCTCATCTTGAAGATGTTAATGGAGGTACAAAGTATTATAGAAAATTAGTTATTTTTTCTGCAACGTTCTTGATCTTTTTTGGTGTTTCTTCTTCAATTTCAGCATGGGATTGGGTAATGTCAATTGATCCTCACTGGTTCAGTACCATGTTTGGCTGGTATGTTTTTGCAAGTTGGTTTGTAAGTGGATTGGCTGCCATTACTTTAATTGTCATTTTCTTGAAAGAAGCAGGATATCTTTCATTTATTAATGAAAACCATCTTCATGATCTGGGTAAGTTTGTATTTGGATTTAGCATTTTCTGGACTTATATATGGTTCTCTCAGTTCTTGTTAATTTACTACGCTAACATTCCAGAGGAAACAGTTTATTTTATTGAGAGATTACAAAGTGATAATTATAGCAAATTTATCTTCATTAATTTGATCCTTAATTTCTTTTTCCCATTTCTTGCTTTAATGACAAGAGATGCAAAAAGGAAAATGACATTTTTGAAGATAGTTTGTACGGTGGTTTTGGTAGGGCACTGGTTTGATTTTTATCTGATGGTTGCTCCTGGAACTTTGAAAGAACATGGAAGTTTTGGATTTATGGAATTAGGTTTAATCATGATTTATGGTTCAGCATTCATATTTGTAGTATTAAGCAACCTCGCAAAGTCAAAACTTGTTCCCGTAAATCATCCGATGTTGGAAGAATGTGTTCATCACCATACCTGATAAACCTGCATTCTCTCAACCACAGAAGAATTATTGAATTGAATTATTAAAATTTTGAATAAATATTTATGGCTGCATTACTTTTAATTTCAGGAGTTGTTTTCCTGGTAGCAATACTAGCACTCATATATAGGATTTTTACTTTAGTAAGTATTGCTAAAGGTTCTACAAAACAGAGAGTTTCAACTAGTAATAAAATAAATGCTATTTTATTTCCAATCCTTTTTGTAGTAGGGTTTGGGGCAATTTTCATCTACTCTGGAATTGCAAGTGAGGATTTTCTACCTGTAGCAGCCTCAGCTCATGGAAGTGAAACCGACTTTTTATTTTGGTTAACCATGGCCATAATTGGTGTAGCATTTTTTGCTACTCACGTGCTTTTATTCTGGTTCCCATTCAAATACCAATTTAAAGAAAGCAGAAGTGCTTATTTCCAGCCCCACAATGATACACTTGAAATCATCTGGACAGTCGTTCCTGCTTTAGTGATGACAGGATTAGTACTTTCAGGATGGATGGTATGGACTGATATTACCAGCCCCGCGCCAGATGATGCAGTGAAGATTGAGGTTATGGGTAAGCAATTTAACTGGGAAGTTAGATACCCTGGAAAGGATAGTGAATTAGGAAAGCATAATTTCCGAAAAATAGATGCTACTAATTCTATGGGTATCGATTTTAGAGACCCAAAAAGTATAGATGATTTTATTGCCAGAGATATTCATTTACCGAAGGGACAACCTGTTCTTTTGAAAATAAGGGCAAGAGATGTTTTGCATAGTGTTTTTATGCCTCACTTTAGAGTGAAAATGGATGCTGTTCCTGGTATGCCTACACAGTTCTGGTTTACTCCAATCAAAACAACAGCTGAAATGAGAGAAGAACTTAGTCTGGATCCTGCCTGGCAGAAAATTGACCCTAAAACCGGAGAGCCTAGATTTAAGAATTTTAATTATGAATTAGCTTGTACTGAAGTTTGTGGTTCTGGGCACTTTGCCATGAGAAAAGTAATAATAGTTGATGAACCAGCTGAATTCAACAAATGGTACAATGAACAAGATTCTTGGGCATCTAAAAATAAAGAATATTTATCTTCAATTGGGATAAACTTAGACCTTGCCGATAACCAATAAGAAATTTTCAAGAAATTAAATACAAATTTTTATTATGTCAACCGTAGATATAGATATACAAAGTGCTGCTGATGCTCATGGACATGATGATCATGACGATCACCACGAGCAAGGGTTCTTTGAGAAATATGTATTCTCTCTGGATCATAAAGTAATCGCAAAACAATTTTTGATTACCGGTATATTGTGGGCCTTTATTGGTGGGTTATTATCAGCAATTTTTAGAATTCAATTAGCTTTCCCTGATGCTGATTTAACATTCATGAAACCTTTATTAGGAGAGTGGATTGACGCTCAGGGAAAAATGGATACTGAGTTCTATTTGGCTGCTGTAACTATGCACGGTACTATAATGGTATTTTTTGTGCTAACAGCTGGCTTGAGTGGTACCTTTAGTAATTTCCTTATTCCATTACAAATTGGAGCGAGGGATATGGCCTCTGGCTTTATGAATATGTTATCATACTGGTTTTTCTTTTTAGCTGGTGCAATAATGTTGACTTCATTGTTTACTTCTACTGGACCTGCAAGTGGTGGTTGGGTTATTTATCCTCCTTTAAGTGCGTTGCCGCAGGCAATGTCGGGTTCTGGACTAGGGATGACACTTTGGTTAGTCAGTATGGCATTTTTTATAGTATCTACTTTATTAGGAGGTATCAATTATATCACTACGGTAATTAATTTAAGAACTGAAGGTATGTCCTTCTCTAAATTACCATTAACAATTTGGGCATTTTTCCTTACTGCGGTAATTGGATTATTATCATTTCCTGTATTATTATCTGCCGCCTTATTGCTAATCTTTGATAGAAGTTTTGGAACAAGTTTTTACCTGTCCCAAATTTACATTGGCGGAGAAGCTCTTCCTAATGTTGGTGGTAGCCCTCTATTGTTTCAGCACTTGTTCTGGTTCTTAGGTCACCCAGAAGTTTATATCGTACTTCTTCCAGCATTGGGAATCACCTCAGAAATTATTTCTACAAATTCCAGAAAGCCGATTTTTGGATATAGGGCCATGATTGGATCTATGATAGGTATCGGGTTTTTATCATTTATTGTATGGGCTCACCATATGTTTGTTTCTGGATTGAATCCATTCTTGGGTTCTGTTTTTATGTTCCTTACTTTAATTATTGCTGTGCCATCAGCTGTAAAAACATTTAACTATATCACTACGCTTTGGAGAGGAAATCTTGTACTTACACCTGCCATGTTATTTTCCATTGGTTTGGTTTCATTGTTTATCTCTGGCGGGGTAACAGGGATTGTGCTGGGTAATTCTGCAATTGATATACAACTCCATGATACTTACTTTGTAGTGGCTCACTTTCATCTGGTAATGGGTAGTGCTTCTTTCTTTGGTATGATGGCTGGTGTTTACCACTGGTTCCCTAAAATGTTTGGACGAATGATGAATGAGAAGCTGGGATATGTCCATTTCTGGTTTACATTTATTGGGGTGTATATGGTATTTTTCCCGATGCATTACATAGGAATTGCTGGTTTCCCAAGAAGATATTATTCATTTACTAATTTCGATGCATTCAGCACATTCACAGACTTGCAAATTGTAATTAGTGTAGCGGCATTTATCACATTATCAGCACAATTTATCTTTGCATTCAATTTCTTCTTTAGCATATTTAAAGGCAAATTAGCACCATTGAATCCTTGGAGATCAACTACTTTAGAATGGACTACTCCAAGACTTCCTGGACATGGTAACTGGCCTGGTAAGATTCCTTCTGTTTTCAGATGGCCTTATGATTACAGTAAGCCTGGATCTAAAGAAGATTTCATTCCTCAAAATGTTCCATTTTCTCAAACTTCGGAATCAAATACAGATATGGAAAATGATCTGGGTAAACTAGAAGAAGGGGATAAGAAGGATGAGGATAAAAACAATGAAATTCATTAATATAGTACAGGAACTTAGATAAAAGATAAAACAATGGAAGGAACTACATTATTAGGTTTTATGGCATTCGTCTTTATGGCACCACCATTATTAATTTCCTTGGCTGTGGCTATTCTCACTTCAATGAAAAAGGATGATTAGCATGTAAATAATATTAGAATTTTAAAAAGGGAAACTCATTATTATGGGTTTCCCTTTTTCTGTATATTGGATTTTAGTTTTGGAGAAACCTATTTTTTTCCTCTTGAGGAAAATCCATTTTTTTATCATGATTTCCATTTCGAAAGTTCCTTGTTTTATAATCACATTATAAGACAATATTTAAATTCCATTCCGTTTTTTCTATATCAACTTTTATTGATCTCAACCACTTTTCGATCTCTGTAATACCTGTAATACCTGTGATACAGAGTCATTTGGTAAAACAATTCTTCACTCTTTTCCCAATGATTTTTTAGGTATTTTAAATAAAAATACATGCCCTATGGCCACAAGAAAGTTTATTTTATTCGAATTAAATGAAGTTCCATTTTCTGTAATTGATTATTATATAAGGAAATATCCTACTTCATTTTTAGCCAAAACATTACCAAAATGTTCTCAGATAGAGACAGTTACTGAAGACGAAGGGGAATTATCTCCCTGGATTACCTGGCCAACATTTCACCGAGGAGTGACCAATGTAAAACATAAAATCAAGGATTTTGGAGAGAATTTAGATGGTGTTGATAAAACATATCCTACACTTTGGAAAATCTTATCAGATAATCAACTTCAGCCAGGGGTATTCGCCTCAATGCACACCTTTCCAATGCCTGAGAACTATACAGATTATTCATTTTTTATTCCCGATCCTTTTGCCAGCGATAGTAAACTTCATCCAGCAAAATTGGAACCTTTCCAAAAGTTTAATTTGGCAATGTCAAGAAAGTCTGGGCGAAATGTAGATTCAGGAATTGATTTAAAATCAGCCTCCCAACTTGCTTTAAACTTGCCTAGTATGGGAATAAAGGTAAAGACCTTGGTAGATGTGGCTGGTCAGATAGTTTCTGAGCGATTGGATACATGGAAAAAAAATAGAAGAAGAGTTTTTCAGCCTGTTTTGGCTTTTGATATTTTTTCAAAACTGATTAGAACAAAGAAGCCTACATTCGCAACATTTTTCTCTAATCATGTTGCTTCAACAATGCACAGGTATTGGGCAGCTACATTTCCCAATGATTATAAGGAATATAATTTGAGTGATGATTGGAAAAATAAGTTTTCTGGTGAAATTGATTTTGCTTTTTCCAAGTTTGAAAGCTTTTTTGAGAATCTTGTGAAATTTGCAGATCAGAATCCTGAATATAAGATTGTTGTAGCCAGTAGTATGGGGCAGGAAGCCACAAAAGCAGAGCAGCTAAGCACTGAATTGTATTGTAAAAACTTAGGTAAGTTTACCTCATTTCTAGGGCTAAAGAAAGGGGAATGGGAACAAAAGATTGCCATGCACCCACAATATAATCTCACAATTTCTCCTGAAAAAATAGATTCCTTTTCGGATGCTTTGAAAGAAGTTTTTATTAATGTAAAACCTTTAATTTTCAGACAAAAGGAGGGAGGTTTTTTTAGTATAAACTTAGGACATCGAAACCTGGAGGAAGACCAAATATCTTTTAGAGGAGTAAAAGTTGGACTACCTGAATTGGGATTGGTAAATGAACCAATTGAAGATGAATCGGACGGAACTGCTTATCATATTCCGGAAGGTTCAATGATAATTTATGATCCACAGGATACATCAGTGAAAAATAGTAGAATTGGGGGAGTAAAAACAACCAGTTTCGTACCTTCAATTTTAGAAAATTTCAAAATACCAGTTCCGGAATATATGGATGAAGGAAGAATTAGAGAGCTTTTAAAATAGATAAATATTTTGTGATTTGAAATTTAAATAACAATTCCAGTTTTGGAATTGTTATTTTTTTGTATTTTGAGTAATTGTTTATTAAAATTTAGAAATATGCCACAAAAAAATCCATTATTAATCTCGGCATTAAGAGAAACTGCAAATAGGCTGGAAGCTGGTGCAAACTATGAATGGGGACATATGGGAAGATGTAATTGTGGGCATTTAGTTCAAACTATCACAAATATGTCTGATAAAGAAATTGTGGAGTCAATCGATTTTCAGATGGATGAGTGGACGGAACATGCCAATGATTATTGTAAAAATTCAGGTAGTAAAGTAGAAGGAATTTTTAATCAATTAAATGGAATTGGTTTTAACTATGACGATATTGTAAAATTAGAGTACCTCACTGATAAAAAGATTTTGAATAAAATGGGGGAAAATACTCATCTGCGACATAACCATGTAGACGATGTGGTATCCTATATGAATACAATGGCAGAAATACTGGAAGAGAGCTGATTTACCAGCTCTCACTTGCATTGTTAGCCAACCTTATAATGTCCAATTTTTTTAATAAGAGAAACGCCATATTGCTTTTGGTAATGGCTGTCGTTCCAGATAAAATCCTGATACATAAAAATTTTCTTATTCCAGGCTTCCAAATCCACTGGCTTATTTACGCCTGAAAATTGATCGGCAGAATGTTTATTTATCAAAAGCGTTTTAAAGTTTATAATTAGCTCACAGTAATCGAAATAATCACAAATTTGCTTTAAAAATTTTTTTGCAACAATTTCCTTCAGATAATTAAGAGGTTTTGATAGAATAACTATAGTAGGTCTATTTAAATTAATGGATTTAATGAAATCAGGCTTTTCAATATCTCCTGATATTTCCAATAAATTTTTATACTGTTCCTCTTTTATATTATTTCGCTCAAGGTTAATTATTGTCCAGCTAATTTTCCCATTATCAAAATCCTGGAATTTGATTTCAGAATTCTCTCCAACTATTAATATGTTGCAGAGCATATTTTCACTAATAAAAGATTTGAGAATAAAGCTGGTTTGATGTTTAACACTATCTAAATGATTTGCTGGCTGTTGAGAAGGATAGTCCAATTCTTCAGAAGTTAATCCCATGGGTTTTTAGCTTTAGTTATGTCAGTAAAAATTAAAACGGCACCATCATTAGAAATAAATTTTTGAAGGTTTTCGCTTTCCCTGAAATTATTCTAATGAAATTGTTGTTTTGCGAAAATAACCCCACAATCAATTTGGTATTTACGTAGAAAGGATAATTTGTTACGCTAAACGGATTATTAGATAAGTGGTAATAAAGTATTAAAAGATCAAGACCAAATTCAAAGCCTTCAAAGTTTTTGTATAGCATAATAATCTCAATCTAATCCGTTTTGGGTTACCTGATAAATGTGTAAATGATAAGAATTTTGATTAGCTGTTAAAATTTTTTATGTTAAAACCTTTCTACTAAATCTTTTGCCTTTATTTTAGAGTGAAGTCTGGCTTTCAAAAATCTTTTTTAGAAATTCCATCAGATTCATTTTTCCTACTATTCAACTAACTTTTTGATTGCGGTCAAAACTAACTTATGCTACCTTATTTTCAATAAAATGAAATTTTCATTACGAACAAGTGATATAGAAGAACTCATTTATGAACAGGATTTACTGACGAGCCCTTTATCCTGTGAAGAAAACCCTAACCCTAAATTTGAACTGGATATTGGATTTATGAAAGGAGCGATGGAGGCTCAGGTTTTTGAAGACTATTATTTCCACCAGGCAGAATTAATTTCCAATTCAGATTTAAAATTTTATACCTCGGGTGATAAACCATGTGTGGAAATCCATTTTCATCTTCAGGGATGTGGTAGGGGAAAATGGAAAGGGTTTAAGGACGAAACTATAATTGCTCAGGGCGAGTATAATATTTTTTATTCACCAGAGCCACAAGGAGTTTTTGAAACGGAAGCCAATGTAATGCAGAAGGTTTTTGAAATAAACTTAATGCCAGAGAACTTTATTAAAATGGCAAAGACATGTGGAAACTTATTTCATAGGTTTATTAAGGATATTGAAGCAGAGCGACCCTCTATGCTCGTAGCTGGAAATTTACCTATTAGTCCAAGTATGCAAATGGTTCTGTTTCAAATGATGAACAGTTCATTTGAAGATCCCTTGCGTATAATCTATTTCCAGGCAAAAGTTTATGAATTACTAACCCTCATTGCAGGTGAACTTCAGTTGGATAAGCCTCTTTTTTCTTTTGGAAAAGAGGATGAGGATAAATTATATTTTGCTAAGGAGCAGTTGATTAAAAATGTTGCTAATCCTCCTTCTCTTAGTGAGTTAGCTAAAATATCTGGTTTAAATGAATTTAAACTAAAGAAAGGATTTAAGGAGATTTTTGGGAATTCAGTATTTGGGTATTTGCTAGATTTTAAATTGGAAAAGGCCAAGCAGCTATTAGTTAATCCAAGTTTATCCATTGGTGATGTGGCTTTCCTTACTGGTTATAAAAACCAGGGGCACTTTACCACAGCATTTAAAAAGAAGTATGGTGTTACTCCAAATTTCATTAAACAAAACTAATATGAACGAACCTTGGCAGGTTTATTAATACAAAAAAGGCTGAACAGTTTTCAAACTATTCAGCCTTTTTCAGTTGAGGTATTTTATTAATTATCAGTCAATTGAAATTAATTCAACTTCAAAAATAAGGGCAGCATTAGGTCCAATATCCTGGCCAGCACCTCTTGGGCCATATGCCAGGTCTGAAGGAATATATAATTTCCATTTACTTCCAATTTTCATTAATTGTAAAGCTTCAGTCCAAC
>JAHQVQ010000136.1 GCA_019634305.1 Flammeovirgaceae bacterium
CAAGTCTCGCTACCGCTAAGACTTGCGCCAGGTGGGTAAATAGAGCATTTTAAAACAAGTTGAAAAGAATTAAAAACGTCTAAACATATTCAAGTAACCCGACCTGAGTCCAAATGACTCACAGCCCCAGTAAGATTTTCTGTAAGAATCCCTGCATGCTCTTTCCCACCCAGGAAAAAATTGGAAATTATGCTAAGACTTAAGTTAGAAACTTAAGCCAGTTTTGAGAAGGCGAAATTTTTGGAGTGGTTTCGGAAATATTTAGCGAAAATCAGCCACTCTAAGTGGTGGTTTGATAGCAAAATGATGTTTCCAGAAAATTTTATAGGAATGAATGAGGATAGCTCAGTGCTCGATTCTGAAAATTAAGAATCTCATTCTTTTGAACGATACCATGATCCACATTGATAGCCTCTTTAATTGTATTGTAATTCATCCAAGCTTCTCTCCCTTCCAAAACCTCTTCGATATGAACTATCAATGCCGCAGAAATCGATCTTGTAGCACTCTCCCATAAAAAGCTAGGAGTATGATCCACTGCATAATAATCTACTCCTTCAACAGCAAACATAGGATTTTTAAAGGTAGTAGGCTTAGCAAAATAGAAACCCATTCCTTCATCACAGCTAACATCTATGATAAGAGTACCCTTTCTTAAACAAGACTTTTCACTCACTTTCACAAAATCAATCGGATCATTAGGGTCTTGAAAAGTTCCATTCACTATGACTTCAGATTCATTAATTAACTCAGATAACGGCCTCTCTGAACCATCATGTTCAACCGCCAACATCCTAGCCTGGCCTTCTTTTCCTTTTTTAATTCGCACATAGTGGACATCTAATACTTCTTCTCTAACCTCATGATCTGGCCTTTGAATACATATCGTAATATCTCTAAATCCGTGTGCCTTCAAAGCATATATAGCCCCTCTGCTAACTGCCCCAAAACTAAAAATAATCACCTTTCGTTGATTACCGTAATGCCCATCAATTCCTCGTAATTGCATGGCGTGTAGAATGGCACAGTACCCTGCCATTTCGTTGTTTTTATAGAAAGTGTGACGTCCACGAATGCCACTAGGTGACCACACAAACATATCCTCGAATGCGATCAAGGTTAATTTTCGATCAATAGCACACTGTGTGATTTCTTTTTGTTGTGCACAATGTGGATACCCCCAAAGAATCCCTCCTTCCTTAAGTTCTTGTAAATCAGACAATACCGGTTTGGCAATAACAACCGAACCAATTTCGGACAACAACTCACTTCTTGTAGCAATACCACCTGTTTGAGACTCCATTTCTTCATCACTTATTTGGAACGGCTCACCGTACCCCTTTTCAAAGACTAACTTATTTCTTACCTCCAATGGGAGTCTGAGTAAGTGATCAGGGTGAATAGGCAACCTACGTTCGTCTTCTTTTTTAGAAGTACCAATAACTCCAAGAGTCTTCATAATATGTGAGGGTCTTAATTGGACTGCCTATCAAAATAACAAGCTATGATTCCAAAGATGTGAATACATAGAAATAGTGATGATACCGTACATCAAGTGAATCACCAAAATTCAATTAAAGGGAGAGTTCGTCTAACGAAAAATATAGAATTGAAAGATTCTGGCATAAAGGTACAACTTTAATGCTTATAAAGTAGAGATTCTCTCAATGGTATTAAAAGCTGGTAATGGTTGTACCTAAAATTGGACTTTTCAATTATTTTTAAATACTTTTTTTAGTTCATATCTATATAAAAACAAAAAATAGTACAGTATTAGAATAGGTAAAGAACTTATTATTATCCCATCTTCCCCCTATTCAAATAAACCTTTTTCTGAATGAAGGAAGGCAATTCTTCTTCATAATGAGTGATGAAAATTAAGGTGGTGGAATTATTTTTTAGCAGGGTTTCCAACAATGCATTTGCCAAATGGATGCTTTTCCAATCCATTCCCTGATAAGGTTCGTCCAGTAATAAGTATTCCGGGTTTTTAATTAATGCTCTAATGAACAGTAGAATTTGCTGCTCCCCTAAAGATAATTTCCCAAATATCTCATCCTTCTTATGGCTTAATCCAAAATAGGAAATAAATAAGTCTATCAGTTCGATTTCTTCAGAAGTTAATTTTCTGGCTACATAAAACTGATCGAAAATTCCAGTCGCAACAGTTCTTGCTGCGGATAATTTAAAATTGAAAAACAAATGCAATTCTGGTGAGATAAAACCCGTATGTTTTTTAATATCCCAAATACTTTCCCCGGATCCTCTTTGCCGGTCAAAAAGTACAATGTCATTGGCATAAGCCAACGGATTATCGGCATACATCAAACTCAATAAAGTAGATTTCCCCGATCCATTGGAACCGAGTAAAGCCACTTTTTCGGCTTGTTTTACTTCCCAATTAATGTTTTGCAAAACAGGTTTTCCATCATAATTTAAAGTTAAATTATTAAATTTTATAATGGTATCAAACTTCTTGTGATTGGCAAATTTATCCCACTGGTCTTTAATTTTTGACATTAAATCCTCCCTTATTTCTACTGCTATATGCTCTGGTTCAGGTCTTAACTTTCCAGCATACTTAATTTTGCTATCTTTCAATTCGAGTTCACAATCCATTATATCTGGCATATCACTTTTCCTCCCGGCAATCACCAACTGAATATTAAAATTTTGGGACAATTCCTTCAGCCAGTCATTGAATACATTTCTGCTTTGCTTGTCTAAACCGATATAAGGATCATCCAAAAGCAACAAGGTAGGTGCTTTCAGAATCGCTTTCACCAATAATAATTTCCTTCTTTGTCCACTGGAAAGTTTTATTAAATGCCTATCGTAAAGTTCTTTCAGACCACCTTTTTCCAAAATGGACTGGTGGTGGGAATTTTCAGAATCGAAACCGAAGGATTTTAAATAACCCTTCACATCAATACTTTCATTGGCTATAGAAGGCTGATATCGCTGCTGATAAAAAAATGCAGCTGGCTTAAAGATTTTATTACTTTCTGAAAAAGAAACCAGTTGCACATGATGAAAAAAATCTAGTGGTGAAGCTGATTCCCCATTGATTGTATAATATCTTTTCCCTTTCACACTGGGAATTTTCCCAGAAAGACATCTCAGAAAAGAGGTTTTCCCTGATCCAATATCTCCGGTTATTACCCAATTTTCATTTTCCCCCAATCCAAAGTTTAATCCTGCAAACTGAATTTTTCCTTTATTAAGGAAACTCGCCTCTTTGTATTTTATACTAATCATTTTTTCTGCTTTACTTACCCATCCAACATTTACATTTCTATATGGATATGATCGTCATGACGCACCGCATGGCATCCGTGAAAACGAATTTTTCCTCTTTTCAATCCCATTCTTTTCTGCAGGTTAGGCTCAATAAATATCTTTTTGATCTCTATCCTTCGGGAAAGTTCAATGATAAGTTTTTTAGTCCTTTTTTCATCAAATTTCATGGAAGAAATTGCCCAGTCAGGAATTATATGTCCTAAAATACCATATTGCCAATAGCCTTTTTGCTCACATATATCAGTCATATTTTGCTCTCCTTTTTGGGGAAGTTCAAATCCTCCATAACCTACAGGAGAAGGAGCCTTATGATGCAATTGTTCTCCGGTTTCCTCATCTAAATAATAAAATGACAAATCAAGTTTTTTCCCATCTTCATGACTTAAATGTGGCAACAATGGAAATCCATTAAAAAAAGGAAAGTTGGCATCCAGATAGGTGATTCCTGTTTCTGGATATTTATTTTTCATTCGTTCTGAAACTTCCTCCAACATTGTTTTCATCTCAGGTTTCACATAATGTCTGTTCAGCAGGCATGTCCAGATTGTAAGTGGTTTTAATTTTTCAGCACTTATAGGTAAGGGTACTCTGCCATTTTTTTCGGCTAAAATGGGAATGATGTAAAAAGTTGCAATCAAATAAAGACTTAGGAAGACTCCTGTTTTATAAAAAATTCTTTTGTGGAAAGGAAATTTTTTAAAAGCAAAATAAAAAATTCGGGAACAGAGATAAATTATTCCGCCTACCTGAGTGATCAAAGTAAATAATACGGAAAAAAATATAATTTTAATTAACTTTAGCACTAACATAAGTGATGTCCTTCAACAATACTTTTTTTAGATTTAATACGAATCGGCAAATTAAATAATAATTCCAGCAACAAGATTCTAACAGCTAAAAATTTAACTTATGAGACTATTGGCCTTAAGTATCAAAATCTCTTCACTAGTAATGGGATTTATGGTTTTTGGATCAGTGACTTACGCACAAGTAAATGAAGCAGATTCTGTCCAAAACACAGTAAAAGAAAAGAAAGACCCTCGATCAATTGGAGAGCGCATTTATTTTGGCGGCAATATCGGTTTTTCATTTGGTACCTACACTAGAGTTTCTCTTAATCCTTTAATTGGCTATAAATTTACACCTAAGTTTTCTGGAGGAATGGCATTTGGATATGAATACGTAGTTGATAAAAGGTTACCTCAAACTTACCAGACACATAATTTTGGTTTGAGCTTTTTTACCCGATATAGAATAGTTCCGCAACTTTATGCACATGCTGAATATGCCTGGATAAATTACGAATTATTCAACTCCATAGGTGAATCTTCCAGAGAAACCGTTCCATTTTTCTTTGTTGGAGGTGGTTATAGTCAAGCCATTGGTAACAGGACCTGGCTCAATATGCAAGTCTTGTTTGATGCACTACAGGATGTTAGGTCTCCCTATAAAAATTGGGATCCTTATATCACAGTAGGAGTCGGAGTTGGTTTCTAAAATCAGACTCACTACTGTATTTTTCCCCTCTACTATTTTTTATTTATTACGTATATATAAGTAGGGTAATATTGCCTAAACAACAAAACTGTTTAGCACCATGAAAACATTTATAACCCTACTTATTATAAATATATTTTTCATTCAGATTGGTTTCGGGCAATCTAATGCTGAAAAAGATCAACTCTTTCAGGAGTACGGAATTTCTGTTGATTTCCTGAATAATGCTTTGTTTGGTAATACTCAATCAGATTTTAGTTATAAAGTCATGGAAATAAAGGAGTTAAAATCTTCTCAAGATGCTACTCCTTATTTTCAAACCATTGAAAAGCAATATCTTCCTCAAACTGGAAAATGGAAAGTGCTATCCATTGATAATCCATCCAGAAATGATAATATTATGGAAAATGAAATCATGATTTCCTCCAAGAAAACATTTCTAAAAGAAGAACATATTGATTTAATTCAGGAGGATGCTCAACAAATGATTTTTCAATTTCATTTTGATGCAAACGATTTACCAAAGGATCAGAAACATCTTAAAGCATTTGAAGGGAAATTAATTTTGAATAAGAAAAGTAAAACGCTGGATAAAATTGAGGTTTATGCAACCTCAGGTTATAATTATGCTGTTGTTTCCCGAGTAAATTTTTTTAATGCTACTCAGGTTTATAAAAAAGACCCAAAAACTGGAATTCCATTACTCCAAAAACAAAGAGTGAAATCCGAAACCAGAACTTTTGGTAAATCAGTAATAGTAGATGAAACCGTTCATTATTATGATTACAAATTGGAAATTCAGCGGGAAAATAAAGTCTCGATTTTGTAAAGAAACTGCCTAAAATGATGTTTTTTCCCGAACCAGATTCACTTCTTGTCTCGAGATTTCCGAAGCATTATTCCCAAAATTACTTCTGATAAAATTGAGGATTTCGGCAATTTCTCCATCATTTAATGAAGTGGCAAATCCAGGCATTTCCTGATTGTATAATTTCCCGTTTACATCAATTTCATCTGACAAACCATTTAAAACAGTGGAAATTAATTTTTCTTTTTCTCCTGTTACCCATTCTGTTTCTACCAAAGGAGGAATTAAACCTGTTACACCTCCCCCATTTTCCTGATGACAAGGCATACAATTTTTTTGATACAGACTTAAACCGGTGTTAACATAATTGTCTGCCTCAATCTCCATTTGTTGCTCATTCTCTGACAATAATTTTGGTTCCGGTATTTCAGAAATTTTTGCCAAAACATTTTTATCTGCTTTTGATAACCTGATTATTTTGTCAAATCCCTTTAAAGGAAGATCATCATACGCCCAGGGCTGAGATTTTGGGTGCCAGTCAAGGTTGCTGGTACATAAATAGATGTCACCATTAGGAGAAACCATTACATCTCTTATTCGTCCAATTTCCAATTGAAAGAAAATATCCTCATTTTCAATTTTAGTCCCTTCCTCATTTAATTTTAAAACCCGAAGTGATCTGCCTTTCAAACATCCCAATAACAAACTATTATTCCATTCCGGAATTTTTTTATTTTCATAAATGGCTAATCCTGCAACAGCAATGGTGGGGGTATAAGAAATTAGTGGCTCCACTATCGCAGAATCCTGGCAATATTGCTTCTCCTGGTCTTTATCGCAAAATCCTTCTACATTGGGCCAGCCGTAATTTCCCATAGGTTGGATGATATTTACTTCATCATCATTATTGGGTCCATGCTCGGAACTGTATAAAATACCATTTTTCCCAAACACAATTCCCTGACTATTCCGATGCCCCCAGGAATAAACCAGACTTCCGGAAATTGGATTATCTTCAGGAACTGATCCGTCCAGATTCATTCTTAAAACTTTTCCAGAAAGTAAATTTACATCCTGGCTTCCCTTTTTATTGCCAGCATCTCCGGTGGTTAGAAACAATTTTGTGTCTGGGGAAATGGTCATTCTTGAGCCATTGTGGTAACTTTTACCGGGAAGATTATCAAGAATTATTTTTGGATTTGATAATTTATCCTGCACTTTGTTGTACTTCAACCTGACAACCTTTGAAGAACTGGGCGTATTTCTATTTTGGTTTTCCTCCTCTTCAAGGGCATAAGTATAATGTAAATAAACAAAAGGATTTTCTTCAAAATAAGGATGAAAAACCATACTATATAGACCCCTTGATTTTTGGAAAATGAGATCTTCTACTTTGTATAATTCCTTAACTTCCCCTGTTACTGGATTTACTCTGCTTACAAGTCCTTTTTGCTCTGTAAACCAAATCCAGTTGTCCGGTCCCCATGCCATATCCCATACTACTTCCCGATCCCCAAGTACATCACTCACCAGCAAAGTGGATGCTTCTAACTGTAGATGAGCCTGATATTTTGCAATAGCAAATTCGTTTATTGTTTCTCTTTTTCCTTCCTGTGTACAGGCAAAAAGAAAGTAGAAAATAAATCCTGATTTTACTGATAAAATAATAGATCTTAAGCCTTTTCCCATAATTCTTTGGCTGTTTTGAGATCTTTTCGCATTGCTTTAAAAACTTCTTCTTTTGAAATAGAAATTTCCTTTTGCCCATGATTCGCCCCTCCAAGATCATATTCCAGATGCAATGATACAGGCAGGTTAATTTTATATTCCTTAAGTAATTTGAAATAACTGATAAAATCTACCATTCCCTCTCCTAAAGGAGTATTGATTAACTTCCATTTTCCATTTTCCTCTATCCATTTATAATCTTTCAAAATAATAGTTTTAATTCTTGGTTTGATTAGTTTTAAGCCGGTAGGCCAGGATTTTCCTCCCTCTACTGAAGCATGCCTGATATCATATTGGCAACCAAAAAATTCCGGGTCAGCATTTTTTAAAATTTCCCAAATTTCCCAAATGGCTGCGCCCACATACAATCCCGAATGATTTTGGTACGCTCCAACAATACCAACTTCTTCGTTCAGTTCCCCTAGGGCCTTCATCTGTACTTTAAATTCCTCCACAGCTGCCGGAATCTCCTGATCTTTTGGATATTTCAACCAGCCAGTTCGATAACATTTAAATCCCAATTTTGCAGCAGTTTTCAAAACTTTCTTGTTCACTGGAACACTTGCATCAGTGATGGCAGTTGTCATCAAATTGATTTTCAAACCTGCCTTTTTCATTTCTTTCACTGCTTTTGGCAGGTCTTCTTCTACATTTTCTGGTAGCACATGTCCTTTGGGACGAACAGTTAAATCCAAACCTGCAAATCCCATTTCTGCAGCGGCATCCGCCATATCTTTATAATCCAGAAATTGCAGATGTTTGGAAAAAAGGAAGATTTCCTGAGGAGCCACAGCACTTGAATTATAACCAAAAGCATTTATCGGACTAATAAATGGAACAGTTCCCAGGGCTGCTGCGGAATAATTTAAAAAAGACCTTCTGTTGAGCTGTTTTTTCATGGCTATGTTTATCTTTTTTTAATGCTGAATTGTTTGTAAGTACCAGTACTATTTTATATTGAGTACTTTTATCTCATTATCAAAAAGTTGTGGCACTTATTAAGTATATTTAATTCTGCACATCTATTTATAGGATTTTAAAATATATGTTGAACTTTATCAATTAAAAACCTCTCTTTAACCGCCTCAATGAAGGATAATAAATAGAGGTTTTCCTTCTGGATTATTAAAATACCCTATTCACCTCAATCGCATTTATATTGCGACCGCATAAGAGTATGTTTAAAAATCTAAAATGTTAAGCTTCCACCCACTAACCCAACACACCTCCCCGCCAGATTTTCCGGCTTACCCTCAATTAAGCCTTTATTTTTAAAATTTAAACATGATCTAAGCTCTAATCTGACTTAAGTACCAAGCAAGGTGGATCCTTAAGCCTTTAAGAAATGGAAAGCTTGTAACTTTCCATTCAGGCAATACAAACACTCTATTACTTCGCCTCTGAAATCACCTGCTCTGGCACTGTCTTCTCACTGAAAAAATGGTAATTCACCAGAGCAAACAGCACAAGAGAGAACATTAAAATTAAATCCAATCGAATACCCAGGTAATTATTAGGAATTAAACCCATTAAGGACGCTATAAATGTCAGCATACAAACCAAAGTGAAGATTGGCAAACCCATTTTCAATTTCTTAGTTGCAAAAATTCCGGTGAAAATCATAGGCGCCATTAGAGCCGTTCCTGCAAAACTCGTTCTGGCAAGAAGCACTAATTGATCACTGGTTAGCAAAGAAAAAACCAGAATGGTCACTGCAAAAAATACGATGGCAATTCTGGTAATTTGTAGCATTTTGGCATCTTCTCCCTCTAATAAAGATCGCAACTCCCCTCCCATCGCAAAAATTTGAGAATCGGAAGTGGAAATAGCCGCAGCAATCAATCCAATTACCGTAAATGCCGCAATAAAATCCGATTGCTCTGAAATCAAAACATTACTAATAAAATCTGCTGTACTCGCTTCTGGATAATGTATTGCACCATACATTCCGATAAGTAAAGTAGGGAAAATGATAATCATTGCAAATACCCCTACCCCAATTGCCATTCTGAATAATGATTTATAATTTTTCATAATAATGATTCTGGTCACCACTTGTGGCTGGGTAAAAGGAATCATCATAATAGCAATAAATGAGGCAATTAGAAATTGAGGTGTAAATAATCCCTTAGGCCCTGGAATTGAAAGCAAATCTTTATTCACTTCCTCAATCTTTATAAATAAATTATCCAGGTTTCCAAAATAGGAAAGACAATTGTATCCTATAATCCAGATCACAATTAATAATAAAAGTCCCTGCAACATATCGGAATAAATAATGGCTTTCAAACCTCCTATTTCACTATAAGTCAACATAATGACTACCATAGCAGAAGCCCAACCCCAAATCGGCATCGCTCCCGGGAATGTAGCATTTAAAAATATGGCAATTCCCCTAATCTGAATGGCTACATAAGGAACAAGGAAAACAAATGCTCCGGCAAATATGATATAACCGGCAAACTTATTTTTATAGCATTGAGCTATTAAACCTGAAAGCCCTTTGAAATCTTCTCTTTTTGCTTTTTTCCTTAAATAATATCCAACCGAAATAATGGCAAAAACCATTGCCGCATCAGAAAAAGCAAGGAACATCCAGGAACCTACGCCATGTGTTCTGAAAAAATCAGGCATTCCGATCAGGGTGAAAGTACTGAATAAAGTAGCTGCAAAAGTGAAAATCCCCAGCACTGAACCAATTTTAGAACCGGCTAAAAGATAGGTGGCTGTATCTTTTTCCTTCTGCCTGGTAACCAGGGAAAATGTAATCAGTAAACCTAAATATATGATAGATATAACTATTAATATGGGTATCATTCTTCGTCTGGATTATTTTTTCCGGGATGAACTTTCGTACCTAAAAAGGTAAGGAATACAAGTAAAAAACTCAATAGTATACTTACCCAAAGTGGATAAGGAATTCCCAGAAGTTTTGGTTGAAAAATATTTTGTGGAATGGCAAGTGGAGTAAAGCCGATAATACCTACGAAAATGGCAGCTATACAGCAGGCTCGCCATAAAATTTTGTTGGATGGCATAATCAATTAGTTTTATGTGAGTGAAAATATCAAAGTCTGTCAATAGAAAAGCCTCCATCTATCATGATCACTTGCCCAGTTGAATAGGGAAAATCTCCTATCGCCAGAGCACATACTGCTTTTCCTACATCCTCAGTTGTTCCCCATCTTTTCTGTACAGCTATTCCTTCGGCAAATAATTTATCGTATTTCTCCTTCACGCCAGAAGTCATATCTGTAGTGATAATTCCCGGTCTAACTTCATAAACAGGAATATCCAAATCGCCCAATCTGACTGCAAACAACTGGGTAACCATGCTCAATCCTGCTTTGGAAATACAATATTCTCCACGATTAATAGAAGCAGTAGTCGCAGAAATAGAAGAAACATTGATAATACTAGCCTTAAAGTCCGGGTTAACAGTTTTTTGCTCTACCATCCAGTTAGCAGCCAATTGGGTAAGAAAAAATGAGCCTTTTAAGTTAATGCCCAATACTCTGTCGAAACTTTCCTCCGACATTTCTAAAAGATCTTTTCTTTCATTTGGGGCAACTCCTGCATTGTTTACTAATACATTCAGTTGACCAAACTCTTTCTTTATTTTTTGAATTATGCCATTTCTATCCGCAGCGTCTCCAACATTCCCCTGGCAATAAATTACTTTTACTTTTTTTGCTCTTAATTCTTCAAGAACAGGTTGCACATCACTTTCAGGCCGCATCCCATTGATGGCAATATCGAAACCTGCGCCAGCCAGTTTTCGAGCTACTCCCAGACCAATTCCCCGGCTTCCACCTGTAACTAGTGCTGATTTTTTCATTTTCATATTTAATAGTATTCTTTTTGCTAGTTTGGTTAAAAAAAATTAGGGAAAAGATATTGGTCTAAATCCATAAAAGCCTAACATCTAGTCCCTAATCCGAACTACTCCAAATCCGGAATATCTACCCAAGCTCTTTTTTCCCAGCTCTCAATTCCTTTTTCTGCCAACTGCACGCCTTTCGCTCCCTGCAAAATAGACCATGGAAAAGGCTCATCTTTTACAATATGTTTCAGGAATAATTCCCATTGTGCTTTAAAAGCATTATCATATTCTTCCTGAACCGGAACTTTTGACCAATCTTCATAAAAATCAATTGGTTGATCAATATCTGGATTCCATACTGGCTTAGGTGTGTTCCCGTAATGCTGAATTTGGCAATGCCTCAGTCCTGCTACTGCAGATCCTTTTGTTCCATCCACCTGTAAAGTCAATAAATCATCCCTTCTCACCCTCACTGTCCATGATGAATTGAAATGGGCAATTACCCCACCTTCCAACTCAAATGTGGCATAAGCCGAATCATCTGCAGTACACTTATATTTGTTGCCATTTTCATCCACTCTTTCGGAAATATGCGTTGCACCCAAACAAGATACCGCTTTCACATTGCCAAACAAATTATCTAATACATATCTCCAGTGACAAAGCATGTCTACGATAATTCCCCCATCTTCCTCTTTCTTGTAATTCCAGCTTGGTCTCTGGGCGGGAATAGAATCTCCTTCATAAACCCAATAGCCAAATTCCCCCCTCACCGATAGAATTTCACCAAAAAACCCTGCTTCCTTCAATCTTTGTATCTTAAGTAAACCTGGTAACCACAGTTTATCCTGAACTACGCCATTTTTTAGATTATTCTTCTGACATAAGTGATAAAGCTCAAGTGCCTCTTCTGTAGAAACTCCTATTGGTTTTTCACAATAAATATGTTTCCCTGCTTTAATTGCCTGCTTTACCGCAGGAGCTCTTCTTCCCGTAGTTTGTGAATCGAAATAGATTTGGTAATAAGGATCGGACATCACTTCGTCCAGATTGGTAGTAATTTTCTCTACTCCGGAAATTGACCTCAGGTGTTCCAGTTTTGCTAAATTCCGCCCTACCAAAACGGGATCAGGCATAATCACCTCATCAGGACTGATTTTCACTCCTCCCTGCTTGATAATTTCCACAATTGACCGCATAAGATGTTGGTTGGTACCCATCCTACCAGTCACCCCGTTCATGATAATTCCAATTTTGTGCGTCTTCATTTTCTAATTAACTTTATCCTTTTTTATCTAAAAAATCTCTAATCTCTAATCTCTAATCTCTAATCTC
>JAHQVQ010000137.1 GCA_019634305.1 Flammeovirgaceae bacterium
ATAAAAGTACTCAATATAAAATAGTACTGGTACTTAAGTATCTGGGCGATGTTTTATACATTCAATATTGCCACAATTTATTTGAATAATGAGATGTAATTTCTCTTCATCGATTACCAATAGTACTTAAGCTTGTTATTGATTGGCAACTATTTATCTTTTCTTTACTTTTGAAACTTTTAGAGGTATTAAATATTTACAAATACAAAACTTCATTAATGCATTTAGCAAGTAGTTGAAATTGAGGTTAAATTCCATAATTAACTAAATAAAAAGTGCCTCAAGCAGTAAAAACTATTTATTAAATTAAATCCTTCAAAAATAGTTGCTTCGAAAGTAGCACAAAGATAGACTAAATGAAACTGTTTCAATTGACCACCAGTAGGAGTTTCCGAAGGATTGCCTTGACATTAGCTTCCCTAAGTTGGGGAATTTTGTTATTTACAGGGCTTATTGAGCAATATCGCTATGCACTAAATATACAGGATCACGATTTTTCTCCCTTATTCAAAGGTACTTTTCTTAATATTTTTATTATTGGAATCTACATTTATTTCTGGCAAAAAACCAGGGAGAAGAAAAATGTAGTACTCCATGATATGATTTGGCAGGTGTTTCTCACTGCTTTGGTTTGTACATTATTTTCCGGAATTCTTTCCCTGTTATCCAACGTCTTCCATTCTACGGCTAATAATGAGCACCTCATCAAAATATTCACCTTTTACATTGAATTTGGACTTTTAGTGATCTTGCTTTTTTCAGCCTTTGTGATATGGAAGAGGATGATATTGTATGAAAAAAGTGAATTTGCTTTTTTCTCCTGGTATGGTTTCGAATACGGTCTGTTTTCGGCTATTGTACTTCATTTTTTCGAGATAGTAAGCCTTGAGGTTATTTTTACTCCGCTCATTGGTTTTTTCTTTATTTGGATAATGGTGATAAGTGTAAACCTGAAATGGGTGCCTCATTTAGTGTTTTCCCAAAAAATCACGAGTGTTTTTCAATTGGTAGTCATCCTTTTTTGTCTTGCTTATTTTTATGCAAGCCTTTCTTCTTATCAGGAAAATGAAAGTTTAATTCTTGGAGATTATGCTCAGAATATTTTCTTTTCCGGGCTTTTCCTTTTCATAATAACCTATTCTTTTACATCACTTCTGGTAATTATTTTCAATCTACCTACTTCATCGGTTTTTGAAAAGAAAATTAAGGAGCTATCTATTTTTCATAAACTAAGTGATACCATTATTGAGGGGGAAAATGTAGAAGCTCTTTACCAAATTTTGTTGGACAGCACGCATAATACTGTTGCCTCAGATGCTTCTTGGTTACAAACTAACAATAGTAAAGAATTTAAATGTTTAAATTTTACTGACCAGAAGGCACTTGAAATAAAGAAGCTTATTTATAACTCTGGTTACGATGGTAAAAAAACGAAAATTATTGGGAAAAGGAATTTCTTTACCAGTACCAACCATCAGGAATACAAATCAATTCTTGCTGTACCTATAAAATCCGGGGATCAAAACTTGGGAACTATGGTATTAATGAAGCATATCAACAATGCATTTGATAATTCTATGGTAGATATGGTTAATACTTTTGTGGCACAGGCAGGAATTGCGATTCACAATTTCAATCTGATTTCCCAGGCTGTTGAAAACGAGCGATATAAAGGAGAATTGGAAATTGCCAAAAGAGTGCATTCCAGATTATTACCCAAAGAACAATGGGTAAATGAAAATTTCGAAATTTTTGCCATCTCCGAATCTGCCACAGAAGTAGGAGGGGACTATTATGATTTTTTCAAAATCTCTGATGAAGATTTCGTGATTATCATAGCAGATGTAGCAGGAAAAGGTATTTCAGCTGCTTTTAATATGGCGCAGATGAAAGGGATTTTTCAGGCACTAGTGCGGCTAAATTTAAGTGCATCGGAATTTTTAGTGAAAGCAAATGCAGCTTTGTCCGACTGTTTGGAAAAATCGGCATTTATTACCGCTAGTTATTACCACATCAATACCAGAACAAAGAAAATTTACTTTTCCAGAGCCGGTCATTGCCCAACCCTATTCTATAAAAGTGATGAAGATAAGGTGAAATACCTTGAAACTGCTGGATTAGGCTTGGGAATAGTTAGAAACGATCGGTATGAAAATTATGTGGAGATCAATGAACTGCCTTTTCAAAAAAATGACTTGATGATGCTTTTTACAGATGGAATTGTGGAAACAATGAACAATGAAACTTCGGAACAGTTCGGTTATGAAAGATTACATAAGCACTTTGAAAGTCATAAAAAATTGCCGTTAAGGAAAATTGGAAAATCCTTAATTGAGGAATTAATTAGTTTTAAAAATGATACAAATATTGATGATGATTACACTGTTTTGATAATTAAATTTTAATTTGCTAACCATTTCAATACTAAACACGTACAATAAATGCAGATGGAGCTAGAAACACAACAAGAAGGCAATTTTTACATCATAAAAATAAAAGGTGAGCTTGAAGCGAGTTCTTCAATTCAATTGGATGATGCCATTCAGGATGTGATGGATATGGGTGGAAATAAAATTTTGTTCGATTGCTTAGAGTTAAGCTATATTTCCTCTCCGGGTATTGGTGTTTTCACTTCAAGGATTGAAGACCATGAAGAAGGAACACTATCTATGGCACTTTATGGAATGAACGATAAAGTTTTTAATGTGTTTAAAATTTTAGGATTAGATAAACTACTGCCTATCGTAACTACCAAGGATGAAGCAAAACCATTGATTTAAATGACACACAAAATAAGGGTTAGTTGTAGCAAGTCGAATTTAAAAACCATCAGGGATTTTGTAAACTCTGTTTTAGGAGAACACGAAATACCTGAAAAGGAAATGAATTTGATTATAGTAGCGATTGATGAAGTATGTTCTAACCTAATTATACATTCCCATTCCCGTAACTCAGCCGATGAATTAGAGTTGAAAATTACCTCAGAATCAGAGATTTTAATTTTTGAAATTATAGATAAAGGAGAAATTTTTAATATTACCGATTACACTGTTCCTACCATGGACAAAGTGATAAAGAATAAGAAAAATGGTGGTATTGGTTTAATATTGGTAAAAATGATAATGGATAGAATTCAGATCGAAAAAAGCGAAGGTTTGAATGTTTGTCGGCTTTATAAATCATTAGCCAGATAAAAATGATAAAATAAAATTGATATGAAAAGCAGAGAAGAATTAACTTCTCTGCTTTTTTTGTTTAAACTATACCTTTCAATTGATTTCACCAAAACCGTCCCATCTCTGAAATGCATAATGCAAATTGAGTAGCAATTGTATTTCCCTTCAAAATACTTTCACCTTACTGCAATTTGTTTGGGAGGAATTATAAATTTAAAGAAATTGCCTAAGGAAAAAATAAGGGAATTTTAGAAGAATGCCACAATGCTAAATAGTTATTTAAAGATTGCCATCAGAAATCTTCTTAATAAGAGGATATTTTCGTTCATTAATATTTTTGGATTAGCTATTGGAATGGCTGCATTTTTATTTATCCTGCAATATGTAAACTATGAATCCAGTTTTGATAGTTTTTATGAGACTACCCGCCAGTTGTATAGAGTTAATGTTTCTTCATATAATCAAAATAAGTTAGTAAAAAAGGATGCTTATACGGTTCCAGCTTTGGGGAATACCATTGAAAATGAAGTCCCTGGAGTACTGGGTTCATTTCGATTACATAGTATAAATCCCAACTATGTTTTGGCTGTAAAAAATGATAAGGATGAACTAAAATCTTTTCATGAGCAAAAACTTTATTTTGCTGACCCTGAATGTGTGGCCTATTTGGACCTCCACTTTCTTACTGGCAATAAACTGATTGCACTTCAGGAACCTAATAAACTCCTCATGTCTGAAAAGGCAGTTCGAAAATATTTTGGACAAGATTGGGAAGAGAAAGATGTATTGGGTGAAATGATTGATTTTTTTGGGGAAAGTGGAATGGAAGGGACTTTTATGTTGGAAGGAATATTTCAGGATTTTCCTCAAAATTCTCATCTTGAATTCGATTTTCTGGTTTCATTTAAATCACTAACTGATCTTTATATTCCTAAAGAAGTACCGGAAGAGCAAAGAGCAAATATGATAGATAACAGTTGGGGGCCTCCTCAGTTTTATACTTATTTGCTTTTAGAAGAAAAAACTGACCCGGAATTGGTAGCCAGTAAGGTTTCTGATTTGGTACAAGAGAGGAATAAGCAGGAAGGCACTTTTGAAGATTTCCAATTACAGGCAATTCATCAAATTCATTTTTCTGCAGAATACGAAAATGAACCAGGATTGAATGTAAACCCTGAAATGGTACAGTTCCTCCTGTTGATAGGTGTTTTCATTTTGGTATTGGCCTGGGTGAATTACATCAATTTGTCAACTTCCCGGTCTGCAGAAAGAGCTAAAGAGGTAGGGGTAAGAAGGGTGATTGGTGCTGGTCAATTCCAACTTGTTATTCAATTTTTGGTAGAAGCCCTATTATTAAATCTAATTGCAATAATCTTTGCCTTAGGAATTTTTGTCTTTTTCCGTCCGTATTTATCAGATTATATTGATTTTCATGCGACTGTTCCACTTTGGAATATCCCCTGGTTTTGGACTGGTTTGGCCTTACTTTTAGGATTTGGGATTTTGGCTACAGGTCTATATCCTGCATTGCTTATTTCTACATTCCAACCTGTAAATGCCTTAAAAAATAAAGTTGTAGCAAAATCAAACGGTTCCTTTTTGAGAAAAATTCTGGTGGTATTTCAGTTCATTATTTCTATTGGATTAGTGATAGGAACACTAACGATTTACCGGCAGGTCCAATTTATGAAGAATCAGGATTTAGGGTTTCAGATTGAACAAACCATAGTTATTAAAAGTCCCAAGATATTAGCCCAAAGACAGAATTTTGGAAATGCTGGCAGGGATTCCATACTGACTATTTTTAGAAATGAATTAGAGGCTTACCCACAAATAGATGGGGTTACGGCTACCAATATTCTTCCTGGAAGTGAAAAAACCTGGGGGGTAAATATTACCCGTACTTCGGATGGGAATGAAAACTTATTAGAATTAAAAATGGCAAATATAGATTATCAGTATCTTCCTAAGTTAGGGGTAGACTTTTTGACTGGTATGAATTTTTCGGGAAATTTTGAAAAAAATAAGAACAGTGTAATTCTCAATGAAGAAGCTGTCAATACATTGGGTTTTTTAAATAATAATGCAGCTGTTGGTGAAATGGTAGGTGTTCAAAATGCCTGGGGGATAAATGAATTTGAAGTAGCCGGAGTAGTGAAAAATTTCCATTATTCTTCACTAGCAAATGAATTCCAGCCGATGGTATTTTTCCATGGATTAATCCCCGATTATTATCTAGTAAAATTGGATGCTGGAAAAAATAGCGATTTAAAGCAAGGCCTTCAATTGGTAGAAGAAAAATATAAAGCCCTTTTTCCTGGAAACCCGTTTGAGTATTTTTTTCTAGATAACTTTTTTGATCAGCAATATAAAAACAACATTCAGCAAGGGAAGTTATTCCTGATTTTTTCATTGTTGGCAATAATTATTGCCAGCTTTGGTCTGTTCGGACTTACATCATTTTTGGCACAACAACGAACTAAAGAAATTGGGATTAGAAAAGTGTTGGGGGCTAACCTTGGAAGTATTCTGATTTTGATGTCAAAGGCTTATTTGAAACTTGTGTTGGCAGCCATAGTGATTACCATTCCAATTGCCAATTATTTTGTAATTGAATGGCTGAATAATTTTGCCTTTAGAATTGAGCTTTCATGGTGGTTGTATGTAATCCCTGGAATTGCCATGTTACTTTTGGTTATAGTTGCAGTTATTACTCAAAGTCTGAAAGTTGCTATTACCAATCCGGTTGAAAGTTTGAGGAATGAGTGATTATTGATAAAATCTTCTTGTTTTTAAGAGAAGGGAGAATTATCTTTCATAAGGATTAGGTAACTTTCTTAGTCATTCATGGGAATCTTAATATTTACTTGTAGCAAAACTTTTTGGCTTTTATGCCTTGTTCTGCCCTTACTTCAAAATCTGAATGCACAACAATTTAAATTAAATACCAGGGGAATGGTTTTCACTAACCCTGTAAATTATAGATATAAACCAATAGGATTACTTAATTGTGATAGTAGCATATTTAACCAGAAAGTAGATTTCTTTTCCTCCAATATTAAATGTACGGCTAATTTCCCTCAAACTACTTTCCATGCCCAGTGTAATTTTAAGAAGGCCAATTTTAAAAACGATGTAGATTTTAAAGGTAGCCAGTTTAACGATGCAGCCAATTTTTGTTATGTGAAGGCTACAGAAGCTGTGGATTTTAGTGGAAGTGAATTCCATGGAAATGCTCTTTTTTGGATGTCTAGTTTTTCGAATGAGATTAACCTTTCAGATGTAGATTTTAGGCAAGACGCTTTTTTTATGGGTAGCCATTTCCAAAGCGTCTTTTGTGAGAATAGTCATTTTCAAGGAGAAACAGGTTTTGAAGAAGTAGCTGTAAATGATTCTCTTGTTTTTAGTGAGGTGAAATTTTCCAAAGAAGTAAGGTTCAATGATGCCCGATTAGGGCATCATCTTATTTTAAACCGGGTAAGAAGTGATCATGTTTTAAGGTTTACTGGAGCATTCTTGCCGGATACTATGGAAATTAAAAACTGTGCATTGTTACTACCAATTGATTTTGATTCCTGCTTTCCCAATCCAAATGGTAAATGCCTGGTTTATTTGGAAAATACGGACCCCGAAGATGTATGGATGGATTTTCGACTTTTTGAGATTTGGTTTCTGCCCAATAATTCTATGGGTTTTAACGAAAGGAAAAAGGTGTTTGATAAATTTTTGAAGCTGGAAGAAAAGCGCAATCGAACAGAAAGTTTATCAGCATTGAAAACACAGTATACCCAGTTTCTAAATCGGGAATCAGGGATGGATTATTAAAATTATTTTTTTATTGCTAAGGTTTTAATTAAAATGAATTACCTGAGATGGCTTACAATCTTTTTGGTGCTTTTTATTAATTCCTCCTTTGATTGTTTCTCTCAAAAGAAAAATTGGTTTGTGGGAACTGGTGGGCATGTCGGGTTTATTATTCCTCACGATCAGTCATTAAAAGAAGTCTCAAAAAGTAACCCATGGGGATTCAACTTGGAAGCAGGCTTAATTTTAACAAGGGAAAGTGCTTGGGAAAATTGCAATTGCTTTTCAAAGATGGGATTGGCTTTTTATTATTTCAATTATCGCAATCCTGAAGAGTTGGGAAGTTCCTATAACCTGATGTTATTTGGAGAGCCTTATTTAGGATTTAAATCCAGGTTTTTTATGACTTTAAGAGGGGGAATGGGTATTACATATCTTGATAAGGTTTATGATGAAAATTCAAATCCAAATAACCTTTTTTACAGCGCTCCTTTGAGTTTTATCTTATTAGCAAATGTGGGTTTCAATTACAAAATAGCTCCATCTTTCACTGCCAAAGTAGGTGTCAATTATAATCATATTAGCAACGGAGGAGCTCGTCAACCCAATAAAGGAATGAATTTTCCAACAATATCCTTAGGAGTAGAAAAAATTATCAATGATTTTCAATTTCCTGATTATCCGTCAAAATTTGGTTTGCGATCAAAACCATGGCAACACTATCTTTTTTTGGGTGGCTCGAGAAGAACCATTGAAAAGGATTCATTGTATGCCGAAAGTGCCCATTTGAATATTGGTCTTGAAGGAGGAGTAATGAGGGCTATTACAAATGTAAATGCGATCTCCGGAGGATTTGAATTTTATTATAATGGAGCACAAGGAGAGCAATCAGAAAGAAATAATGGGTCTTTTAAACCCTTCCTTTTTTCCATAATGCTTGGGCATGCGCTTGTTTTCGGACGATTTTCTTTCACCCAGCAAATTGGATACTATGCTTACAAACCTTATGATTTTAATGATAAATCTTTTTTTCAAAGGTACGCAGTATATTACCAATTGAGGAACTGGTTCAGCCTTGGTTTTTCATTAAAAGCTCATGGACATGTGGCTGATTTTATGGATGTGAGAGTGGGAGCAAGGTGGTAAAATGAGTATTTAACTGAAATCTACCCAACAGAAATATATTTTTATTCATCCTAAATCATTACCCTTTCACTACAATTCACCACCCTGAAATGAAACATCCAGCTGCTGTACTTTTGGATTCTTTTCTGGAGAAAGTGTAAAGAAAATATCTATTTCACCATTTTCAGCAATGAGTTTAAAACTGCCTCTTAATTGATTGTAAGGCTTAATTTTCCCCATTTTCGAGATTTTTCCTGCCTTCTCAAAAACCTCCTCTATTGCTGCCTTTCGGTGTGCTCTGGATTTATCCATATAAAAATTTTCAGCTAAAATTTCAGCTTCTAAGCTTTCATCCCAATCCTGAATTAATTTAGTAATCTGATTCTGCCTTTCTAATAAAATAGCTGAAGCGGGTAGCTTTCGTGGTTTTAAATTGGCTTCATCGAAAAGTAATTTTCCAATGTCATTAAATGGCCATGGAGTAGTGTAAGTGAGGTTACAAAATGCCATTACCCCAATTCCATATTCTGGAAAGAAATAGTAATTACTTCCAAAACCGGGTAATGCACCTCCATGGGAAATTCTTTTTAATCCATTGCAGTATTGAGAAATACCAAGCCCAAATCCATAACCCGCCATTAAGGCACAAGTATCTCCTTTAAAGTTTTTGGCATTCGCATATAATTTCGAAAATTGTGGTGTTTGCATTTCCCTAAGACTGCTTCGCTTAACTGGTCCCAAATCGTCTTCACTTCTTGGAGGCCAAGCTGATAGGTGAAAACTTACGTATTTACTAAAATCTTCAATGGAAGTAATTAAACCTCCCATGGCGCCATAAGAACCATCATGAAGCATGGGTTCTAATTTCCATTGTTCATCTTCCCAACGATAGCCAATTACCAATCGCTCGGACGGAACACTATCAATTTCCCAATAGGTTTCGTTCATGCCCAATGGTTGAAGTATATTTTCATTGATATAAGACTGGAAAGGAATGCCTGAAATTTTTGAGATAATATTTCCCAAAAGGGCATATCCAGTATTACTATATTCAAATTTATAGGAGGACGCATTGGAAAATGAAGTGCCTTCTTTGACAAGATCAATCAACATTTGGTCAGATTCATCTAACTGGCGATCTCCCCAAGGGTTGTCTTCCGGAAAACCGGCTGTCATGGTCAGTAAATTTTCAATGTCAATAGTTGGTGCATCGGCAGTTAGGTATTCCAAATTTGCCATTTCCGGGATGAATTTGCTTACAGGATCATTTAATGAAAGTTTTCCTTCATCCCTCAATTTCAAAATAGCCATGGCGGTAAAACTTTTAGTCATGGAAGCAATCCGAAAGGAAGAATTCGTAGAGGTTGGACTTTCATTTTCCAAGTTTTTTAATCCGGTTGAAGAAGCTACCACCAATTCATCATCCACTACAATTCCGTAAGCAATCCCCGGAATATGTTTTTCTTTAGCGTAATCCTCAAATAATGTTTGAATTTGGGGAGCCAATTGCTTAATTTTTTCAGCGCGATTATCCTTAATAAAAACGGGCGGTTTGTAGGAAGTAGACACGCTGTGAGTAATATTTTCTGCTGGATGTTCTGGGAAGTTTTGTTGATTACATGAACTAATAAATAAGATTAAACTAATTGGAAGAAAAAAGTAAATTGAATTTTTCATTTTTTGGTTTTTTTTCATCTCAAAAAGGAGGAGTATTATATAATATGTGGCTATACAATGATAATGATTTTTTCTGTTTCTGTGTCAAAAATCAGGATTCCTTCACTGTTTCTGTCTAACTCTCCAATTAATTTCCCCTTCTTATTCCAAACAGAAGAATTTCCCGCACTTTCAAAATTATCACAAAAACCAATGCAATTAGTCATCAATACAGGCATAGCATATTTTCTTGCTATTTCGGAAAAATGAACTTTGGCATTGTCAACACCCATTTGTGATTTAGCCACACTGGTCAGGTAAATTTCTGCTCCAAGTTGATGAGCCTTCTCGGAGTGGTTTGGCTGCAAACTTTCATAACAAATTGCTGGAGCCACTTTTTGGTTGTTTATGGAAATTTGGATTTGGTGATTTCCACTTACAAAATAGGGCTTTTCATCTTCATGTAGTTGCTGCTTGGCGTATGTTTTTCTGGGAATATCCGGTTGAAAAATGACCATACTGATGAGAATTCCATTTGTTGAAATTATAGGTAGTCCAATACCTATTGTGATCTTATGGGAATCGCTTATTTTTTGGAAAATATCAATTCTTTGATCATCAATGGTTGTTGCCAATTGCTTTGCAAGTGTAGGTTCATAACCGGTTAGAGACAACTCTGGGAAAAAGATAGCATCAGGTTTAAATGCTAAGGCTTTGGTAATTATCTCAACATGTTTGTTGATATTTTCTGGAATATCGCCTTTAACAGGTTCAATTTGAGCAGCACTAATTTTCATATTGAAAAAGAATCATTTCTGAAGGTCATCACATCCATTTGGTTCGATGGCATAGGATAAATTAATAATCTTCCATCCCAGGTTGGTTTTTATAAAAGTCATCGATACCACAATGGGAAAATTTTTCATTCACACTTAATTTATAGGGAATCCAAGCTGTGGCAATCTCATTATGAACTTTTATCTCATAATCCAATGGAGTTTCCTGAATGATTTGTTCGGGGTTAAACCGCCTGATATCTTCTTGGAAATATCGAATAGAATATTTCACAGAGTTCTGCCTGTTTATGACAGACCAAACTTGCACATCATCAGCAAAAAGACTTTTAAATAAAACAGTATCCTGTTTTTCCAATGCCTCAAAAAACTGATCAATTTTTTCAATGATTATTTTTCCCTCAGAGTCCTGGGAATAGCAATTTAGGCTAGAAAGGAGAATTAGAAGGAATGTTAGTTTTTTCATCTTGTAAGTAGTAATTCAAAATTAACCGTGTGTTATTTTGCCGTAAAAGACTGATAGAGAGATTACTATTTCTCGGAAATAATAGCACGGGTGCTTAAATTTAATGAAATAAGTATCAATTCTGCACCTATTTAAAAAGGGAAAATGCTTTCTTTTTACCATTAGATTTAATGTTGTTTTCCTAGCCTTTAGAATTGCAATATTTATGTTTTTTATGTTTTTTAGCGATTGTGCTTGCCATGCCACTGTAGAGTAGTAATTATCTGAAATATTACTGTAGAAGTAAAGTTCATTTGTGTATTTATTTTTTATAAATAGATGTGCAGAATTAAATATACTTAATAAGTGTCACAACTTTTTGATAATGAGATAAAAGTACTCAATATAAAATAGTACTGGTACTTAAATCAATTAATCTTTGTTTATAAATGAGTCTTAAATTTTTTCAACTTAAAGTAGAAATGGAAAGTTTGGTTTTGTTAATTTCCTTGTTCTTGGCTGTTTCTATTCTCGAACCTCTTCAGGCTCAGGAAAATAAAGCAAAGGGAACTGTTTATTTGGATTCCAATGAAAATGGCCTTTTCGATCTAGGCGAAAAAGGGATTGAAGGGGTTAAGGTATCAAATGGTGTGGATGTTGTAAAAACAAATGCACAAGGGCAATATGAAATTGAGTTACCCAACGAAAGTATCCTTTTTATTTCCAAGCCCGCAAATTATCGTGTTCCTTTAAATGAAGTACAATTGCCACAATTTTACTATTGTTACTACCCAATTGGTACACCTAAAATAGCATCATGGAAATGGCCTGTATTTGAAGCTACAGGTCCATTACCAGAGTCAATTAATTTCGCACTTTTGGAAGGAAATATTCCGGATTCCTTTAAGGCAATGGGTTTTGCAGATCCTCAAACAACCACTAATGAGGAGCTTGACATGATGCGCAAGGATATCATTGATGAACTTTTTGGTAATCCGTATGGAGCCGAGTTTGGGTTGGTAGCAGGGGATGTAGTGAACGATAATCTGGCACTTTACGAACGTCACAACCGATTGATATCACAAATAGGCATTCCAATGTGGAATGTGCCGGGAAACCACGATCTTAATCAGGAATCACCAAATAATGAATTTGCAACGCAAACATTCAGAAGCGTATTTGGACCAGATTACTACTCATTTGACTATGGACAAGTACATTTCCTGGCGCTGAATAATGTAGATTACAAAGGAAAGGGCAAAGGATATGAAGGCCATATTGATGCGAAACAAATGGAATGGATTGAAAATGACCTTAAGGATGTTCCAACTGAAAAATTGGTCATGATTATTACCCATATTCCATTGCTTACTTATGCTAATAATCGTACCTTTCCCAGCTCAATCAATACTGTAAATTTTGACAAATTACTTAGCATTTTAGGTCGTTTTCAATATGTCTATACCATTGCTGGTCATGATACCAGTAATAGTTGGAAGGTGGAAATTAACCATACACATGGATGGCATGGATATCCATTTATAGCCCACACACTGGCAGAAGTCCGTGGAAGCGGATGGAAATCTGGGCCAAGGGATGAAAGAGGTGTTCGGGATGCCACTATGGAGGATGGCAATCCTAATGGTTATTATGTATTTTATTTTGAAGGGAATAAGGTAAAACCAAAATTTATTACCGCAGGAGGTGATCCAAATGATCGCTTGAGAATAACACTGGATCCTCAACTTTTTTATTCTGATAGTGTTGCTCAGACTCATCCATTAGGACTAGATCGCGGTATCCAGGTGGACAGCATGTTTGTTGTAGTCAATTTTTTTGATGGAGGTGAGCGTGACCAGGTTTCTATTTCTTTGGATGGGGAAAACCCGATACCAATGGAATATACCGAACGAATTGATCCATTCTATTTAAGGCAATTCAATAAATTCAAAGAGACTAAGGATGCTTTTCCTTCACCGAAAGTCTCTTCGCATATCTGGCAATTTGCCCTTCCAAAGTTAGCACCAGGCATTCATGTTGCTTTTATTAAAGCTAAGGATGAGTTTGGTTTTGAGGATGAAGAATCATTTGCTTTTGAAATTCTTAAAGAAGAATAATTAAGATTAATTAACCTCCAATTCAAAAATTGATGCTTAAACTTTCTTTAACTTTCTCCTTCTAAATTAATTTCCTTTTCCAGGGTAACTAATTCATTTAGATAATTCATTTCGTTCCGGATTCCCTTGCGTATAAAAAATCCTACAATGATGGCTCCCAGAATATAAGAAGCATCGATTAAAATTATCATGGACAAGTTGAAATATTGGCTAAATTCAGGTGTCAGCATATAGAAACCGATTGTATAAGCGATTAGAATAATGAAGGTAACGGAACCATGAATTCTTTTTCTAAAACGGTGAAACATTAATGAGGACCTGGTTGTACCAGTAGCAGTACTACCCATATCGATTTTTGTCGATAGATAAATACTGAATAATTCAATTAAAATCCTCAATATCAGGCCTCCTATCATCAACATAATACCAATATGACTAATGGTTTCTTTCAAAGGAGCTACAAATTTGAAAAATGCTGATATCCCAATCAAAGTAATCAAAAGAATTGCTATATTTTTAACATGCATATTCACGGTGCTTCTAACTTTCTTTTTTGACAAAGCCTTGATCTCATTTATATCAGTTGGCGGGCCTTGGTTGTCATCTTTGGCTTTTTGCCACATATTTTTCATATCACTCAGTTCATTATCCATTTTTCATTATTGTTTTAAGGTTCTTTTTTATTCTATGTATTTTTACTCTTAAGTTTCCAGAACTTATTCCGATTACTTTTGAGATTTCCTCATACTCCAATTCATCCAAAACCATCATGATAATCAATCTGTCAACCTCAGCTAATTGACCTATGGCCTTGTATAAAAATTGATGTTGATTTGCTGTTTGATTGCTTAAATTTTCTGAAATGGGTAATTGTTCATGAAATTGATTGATAGAGATTTGGTTAGTGATTTTTTTGTCTCGGATATATTTCAGACATGTATTGACAGTTACCCGATATATCCATGTTTTGTGACTTGAACCCCCTTTAAATTTACTTAGGGAATTCCAGGTGTTAATAAACACTTCTTGTGCTAAATCTTTGGCCAAATCTAAATCTCCTTTCATAAATCCCAGGCCGATTTGCTCTACCATGGGATAATAATCTTTGTACAAAGATTCAAATTGGGTGTTTTTACTTGACATTTTGATTTAGGAAGTTGTTAATTTGTTGGTTTAGCCATTCAGGTTGATCAAACATGATAAAGTGTTTACTATTTTCCGCAATTAGGATTTTTTTGTTATTCAGATTCGTGTATTCTCATAATTGCTTTGGGTTATTTCTTTATTAGGAAAGGAAGCTCCCAAAATAAGTGTTTCGGTTTCTAATTCAGAAAGACTTGTTCTTAAATCCAATTTGAGCAAATCGGTATATCCATACACATAGGTTTCCCTATCAGCGATTACCGACCATTCAGTTAATAATCCAATTTTAGAGGTATCATTAGTCATGTTCTGGGCCATCCCTAAAGCCATTTGTTTGAATTCCTCATCCGACATGGATAGTACCTGATTATTGTATGGACTGTCGTATTGCAAACTACTGGCAGGCACCCCCGGCATCATCAATTCACGCATGCAGGGAATAGATTCTACCAAGATTAATCCGGAAATATGGTCTTTTAACTCACTCGCTAAATCAATTGCTAAATTACCACCCATGCTATGGCCTACTAAAGTGATATTACTAAGTTTTTCATTTTTGACGTAGGCTACCAATTGCGCCTTAATAGTAGAATACCATGGAGTTCCGATGGGTTTTAAACCATTAAAGCCAGCATAAGACACCACATGTGATTCATAGTTTCCTTCCAGGTTAGGAATAGTTTCATCCCATATAGATCCCGGAGAAGTAAATCCGGGTAAGAAAATAATCGGTTTGCCAGTTCCGCTTGTGGTTACTGAAATAGCAGTTTGGGAGAAGGCAAAATTTGTGATGAATAAGAATAAGACACCAAGTATAACTTTCATTTTTTTCATGTTTTATTTGTATAAATTTTCTCCTTTGATCCACAAAAGGGAGAATTGTTACAGATTCATGAAATTTTTTTCTGGGAAAGAAAAATTGAAGCCCAAAATTCAAAAAAAATCAGCCTTTTTAAGATTTTGGAACCGGAGTTGAAGAAATGGGAGGTATCTGGAAACGTTTTCTATTTATCTGTAAGGGGAGAATAATAGGAGTTTACCACCTCTTGACCTGTGTAATTAGATCCGGCTTGATCATCTGCTCCTTTGAATTTAAAATTAGTATTCAATTTACTAAACCCATCAATGTGTAACATTTTTGTTCTGTAATTATATTGAATTCCATGTTTCTTAAAATGGGATTGGATAATTTTTGAGGAATCTTTTTCATCTGAAATAAGAATGTTTTTTATATCAAGATTTCCAATGAAAATTCCTTCTGGTGTTAATGCTCTACTTGCTTTGGCAATTAACCCTAATTTATCTCCCATGTAGTGAAGACCATGAACACATGTAATTAAATCATATTTTTCAGATGGTTGCCAATTCGCAAGATTTAAGGTTTGGAAAGAGACATTATCAGGTTTGTCTTTGCTAAAAAAATCAACCAGATCAATTCCATAGAACTGTGGTTTGTAGGAGAAACTTTTATGCTGAAAATATTTTGCTGTTTCAATTAAGGCATTTCCTTCTCCACAGCACAAGTCCAACCATTTTACTGATTTATGGGAAAGTTTTTTTTCAAAAAAAGAGATGGGATTAAATTTTGTATCCTTTTCATAACTATTAATTCCAGTGGCTTTTCGCTTTCTATTCATTGAATTATTTGCCACAACAGGAGACCATTGTAATTCATCATCACCCTTTAATTCAGCCATAGTTTTTGTTTAAAGATAATACTAAAATACCTTTATTTAGAGGTAATTGGAGTGAGTGGGGATTTGAAATGTATAATTTTAGGTTTTTGATATTTGGGGGGTAGGCTATTTGTTCATTGAGGTAATATGCAGACGAATTTCTAAGGAAAGGCCAACCCTGCAAATATTTACAATTCATGATATTATTCTAACCATGTTAGGAAACAAAGATTACATACAAAAGATAATTGAAGAGGAAACCGTAAGAATTATTGGAGCTAAACCAATTCTTAGGAAAGAAATTTATTACTCTGAGAAAAGGGAAAATAAATACCAAAAAGTTATTATTTAAATCAGTATTGTGTAGTAAATATTTATAATTGATCAAAAAATGCTCAAACTGTTGTTTTAAAGCTTTTAAAGCGATTTTAGGAATCAGGAGGTGTTTATGGCCTAAAATACATTAAAGTTTCCTAAATCGATTCAAAGTACCTCTATTTGTTGGGAGTTTTCTAAATAATCTTCTTTGAAAGAAGGTTAAATAAAACACTAATTTATTAATGAAATTATTGGATGTTCATTTAGGATATGTAGTTTTATATGATGTTATAAATCGTAAAAAATTATAAATGCTAAAGACTTATTTAGATTGGAATATTATTGCTGATCTACGAGATAATAGATTGTCCATTTCATTGGAGAATTTCCTAGAAAAATATAGAATTCATTCCTTATTTCCATATTCAAATGTTCATTTTCAAGATTTGTATAACCGTGGAAAACGAGATGAATCTAAAATTCAAACAGATTTAGGAATTATAGATGAAATTGCTAAAACCTTTTATTTAGCATATGATGAAAAAGAGGATAAGGTTATAACGCAATACGGGTCAGCATTTGAATATTATGAACATTATAAAGCAGAAGGTTTAGTCTTTACATTATTAGAGACTTTTATAGATACACTAGGTAATTTGATACTGACCAAAGGTTACATAAGGAAAGGACAAGAAATTCTAGGACTTGATCCAAAAATTGTAAATAACGAAAAAGATGTAATTGAATACTTCAATAGTGTACTGCCAAATACAGAGTTCAAAAAAGGTTTTTTTGATTTTATCGAGTTTACTTACAAAGAGTATTTTAATAAGGAGAAATTGACAACGCATGATTATTTCGTTTCTGCATATTTAAATCTCCATATTTTGGGTTTTCAAACAGAGAAATTGCCGTTCAAAAATATTTTGAATGATGCTTCTCATTTGTTTTTTGGAAGTGCATGTGATTATTTTATTACCCATGATAAAAAGCTTTTAAAAAAGGCTAGGATTCTATTTGAAGTTTTTTCTATTGAATGCAAAATCTTGACCTTTGAAGAGTTTTTAGTTGATTCTGATAAGCATATGTTAATAAAAAATGTTGATTTCCTTGAGTCTATTGGAGCAAATGAATGGAAATTAAATTTATTCGAAAAATTAGAAATTGAAGGTATAGGAAAGCCCATTTATCGTAAATCCTTACAACCAAAACTTTTTGGTTTGTTTAATGAAGTGAAAATTATTAAGTCAAAAAATCATCATATCTATATCTTTATGGTAGAAAAAAAATTTCACGAATTCTTCTACTATGGATACGATTTCAAGACTCTGATTGAGTGGTTAATCCATTTTTTTGGTGATGATGATGATGGTTTAGGAGTTTATAATGAGGATGATCAAAAAATGGTGGAAAATAAGTTTTGGAATGGAAGAAACTGGTCTTTCTTTAGTAAGTATATTGTGAATCTTAAATTTTATGGAAAGCTCATTTTACAAATTGCAGTTTATAATAATTGTGCTTTAGAAGAGGATTAGTAGGCAGAAGTTAAGTTGTATTCCTGGTAGGGCTCGAATCTGCAAAGTAGTTTTAATCAACCTTCTAGATACTTTTTAAACTGATATACTTAAAAAAAAGAAAAAGCCTATAAGTCATTGACTAACAGGCTTTTAATGTTATAATTTGCAGAGAGTGAGGGATTCGAACCCCCGGTACCTTACGGTACAATGGTTTTCAAGACCACCGCATTCGACCACTCTGCCAACTCTCTGTATATTTGTGATCGATATTTTCGGACTGCAAATATGCAGTCTTATTTTATATTCTCAAAAAAAATCTGATTTTTTTTTATTCCTGTTTTTTATCTTTTGCTATATCTAATGTAGCATTTATCTCAAATCCTACCAATAAGACCAGGGAAATGGCAAATAACCAAAACATCATCCCTATCATAGCCCCGATCGATCCATAAAGTTTATTGTAAGTGCCAAAGTTATCCATATAGTATGAAAAAATTAAGGAAACTAATACACATAATACTGTGGCAATGAAGGACCCAATTGAGAAAAAATTCCATCTGGCAGGGACTGAGGGTGCATAATAATAGATTACCGATGTCCCAAAGAAGAACATGAAAAATACAATGACAAGCCGTATCACATTGATAAGATAAATGATAAAATCCTGATTTAATATTCCATAATCGATAAATAGTTTTAAGATAATATTACCCATTACAAGTAAGAATATGGCAAGAATAAGAATAATTGCCAAAAAGAAAGTGAGTGCCGTGGCTATCCATTTCTCTCGTAAAAAAGAGCGTTTTTTAGGATTATGGTAAATGCTGTTAAAGGCTTCCATCAGGCCAGTCATTCCATTGGTAGCCAGATAAAGTGCGGTAATAAAACCAAAAGATAAAAGCCCTCCTCTTGGTTTGCTTATTATGTCATGAATGGTACCGTCTGCATAAACATAAAAACTGTTGGGTAGAATTTCATCCAGGAAATCCAGCACTTTTTCTACATCAATATCCGGGATATACGGAATTAAGGTAAAAAGAAAAATGATAGATGGGAAAATAGCCATGGTAAAATTAAATGCCACAGCATATGCTCTCTGCTTAGTGTTATTTTCTTGAAGTTTGGTGTAAAATATCTGTAATATTTCATAGAGATTTATGTCCAGGTTATGGAAATAAACCCCCTTAAATGAAATAAGGAGTTTGCGGTAGAATCTTGAACTAAACAGATATTTCTGAACAATACTCATTCAAAAAATGGTTTCAATAACTGAATTACTTTCTCAGGGGCCCGACAAGGTCGGTGGCTTTCTTTTCTTAAAAAAACTAGGGTAGTCTCACCAATGTTCAACAATTGCTCTTTTTCATTGATAATTTCATACGAAAATTGAATTTTAACTCTTGGTAGTTCTTTTATACTTGTTTTTATGGTGATTAGTTCATCATATTTTGCCGGTAATAAAAATTTGGAATAGCAATCCAGAACAGGCATAATTATTCCATCATCTTCCATAGTTTTATAACTAAAACCCAATTCTCTTAAAGCTTCTACCCTTCCTATTTCGTAGAAGGAAGCATAATTTCCATAATACACATAGCCCATCTGATCTGTATCTGAATACCTCACCCTAATTTTATATTCACTAAAATACATTTATTATTATTTTTTCTTTGGTGGTAATTTTTTTGTCAAAATAGCAAATAATGTATTTAAGTTGGAAATCCTCGCTTTTTTATTTCTCAATAAATTTCTCTGTAAAAATTAAAATATTATCAATCTAACGGCTCACATACGACTGAAATCTAAATCTAAATCCCCACTTTTTAAGTCTAAAATGATTTGTAAAATATGGCATAAGGACGGAAACGGCTGGAATTTAGGCATGTAATAAGTTATAAAAACTAGCTACTTAATTAGCTGATATTCAGACTGAATTTGGGAAATAATATATTTAATAGCCCGTATTAACCAAGTATTTTCAACTAAGAAGAAAATACCCGCATTTTTTCAAGTTTTGAGAATTTTTACTCTCATTATCAGGTAATTGTGGATTTATTTTAATAAAATATTTTGTCCTACTATTTTATGGAAATTATTTTAATCACCATTTTTTGTTTAGGTTACCTTGCCATCGTTTTCGAGCACAATATTCATGTAAATAAGGCTGCCCCTGCATTAATCACAGGGATTTTATGCTGGACTTTCTATATCATGATGACGGATAAACCCGCCACTGAGGTTCATGGAGAATTACATGAGTATATTGCAGAAGTGGCAAGCGTGTTATTTTTCCTCATTGGTGCAATGACTATTGTTGAATTAATAGATGCACATGAGGGATTTGATGTGATCACCAAACGTATTAATACTAATAATAAATCAAAACTTCTTTGGATTTGTGCTATACTGACTTTCTTTTTATCTGCATTACTTGATAACCTTACCACAACTATTGTAATGGTTTCTATTCTTAGGAAGTTAATTAAGAAAAGAAAAAACAGGCTTTTTTTTATTGGAATGGTTATTATTTCGGCCAATGCTGGCGGTGCCTGGTCTCCGATTGGTGATGTTACCACCACCATGCTTTGGATCGGAGGACAAATTAGTAGTAATAATATTGTAAGCACACTGATCCTTCCAAGTTTGGTTTGTATGCTTGTTCCGCTAATTATCAGTACATTTTTAATTAAAGGAGATTTCGAAAGCCCTGGTGGCGATCAGGTTGGTTTCCATTCAAGTCCAATAAAATTTAAGCCATCTCAAATTATATATATATCCAAATTTGAAAAAAGGCTGGTTTTCTTATGTGGAATTGGTGCATTGGTATTTGTGCCTTTCTTTAAAACCATCACTCACTTACCTCCCTTTATGGGGATTTTGCTTGGTTTAGGATTACTTTGGTTGCTTACAGAAATTATTCATAAGGATAAAAATGATGAGATTAAAAATCCAATTTCTGTTATAGGAGTACTTAAAAGGGTGGATGTACCAAGTGTACTTTTCTTCTTTGGAATATTAGTAGCAATTTCCAGTTTACAGGCCACAGGTATTTTAAAGCACCTTGCCGTTTATCTTGATGAATCAATTGGTGATTTACAAGTGATTAGTTTATTGCTTGGTTTACTCTCTGCAATAGTAGACAACGTTCCATTGGTAGCTGCTTCTATGGGAATGTATGATTTGGCAGAATTCCCAATGGATCATGAACTTTGGGAATTTATAGCTTATTGCGCAGGAACAGGAGGAAGTGCATTAATTATTGGTTCTGCCTCCGGAGTTGCAGCAATGGGAATGGAGAGAATAAACTTCTTGTGGTATGTGAAAAACATTTCTTGGTTGGCTTTGATTGGATATATATCAGGGGCTTTAGTTTATTTGCTGCAAGTAAGTCTTTAAGATATTTATAGAATAAATAGTTTAAAACAATGCTTAATTTTAATATTAGGCATTGTTTTTTGATTTAATTGTAACTATATTAGATACAATTAAATATGAAAAGCAGTAAATTTATTGTAGCCACTCATTTGATGACAATCCTTGCGCTTAACCAAGGGAAAAAGGTGACTTCAGCTGAAATTGCCTGGAGTATAAATACTAATCCTGTATTGGTTAGGAAACTCATAAGCCTACTCAAAAAAAGAAACCTTGTGGTATCGGAAGTAGGGGCAGATGGAGGAAACAAATTAGCTAAAAAAGCTTTTGAAATAACCCTGTTAGATATTTATAATGCAATTGAATCAGGTGCAGTTTTTCAAAAACCTTATGGTAAAATCAATATAGAGTGTGTAATTGCCAGAAATATTATGCCTGTTCTGGACCACCATTTTAATAAAGCTCAATTGGCTATGTTGGGGGAATTGAGTAAAACCTCCCTTCAAACCGTATCTCTTGAAATCATACAATCTGAAAAACTTAAAATGAGATAACATCTTTTTTAATCAATAAAATGTTGAATTTAATTTTAATTGTAACTATTATAGTTACAATTAAAAGTTCCTTGGATGGAATCAGTTTGAGTTTATTCCCGCTAAAATATTATTTTTTCTAGTAGTCATATTAAATTTTACTATCCAGAGTAGAAATCTGGTGTTTATTTAGTCATAATTGCTTTCAGAAATTTGATAGATTTGTTCAATGCTTAAGAAAATAGCTATACAGATTGCCATATTCCCAATTAGGATTTACCAGTGGCTAATATCACCAATGTTTCCTTCTTCCTGCAGGCATATTCCTTCTTGTTCGCATTACACTGTAGAAGCAATAAAAGAATGGGGAGTGCTGAAAGGTATTTGGCTGGGGATGAAACGGATTTCAAAATGCCATCCCTGGGGGACTCATGGCTTTGATCCAGTTCCAAAAAATCCAAATAAGAAAAGCTAAATAATACACGAACTTGAATAGAATTGATAGACTTTCAGCGATACTTATTCAATTGCAAAGTAAACGAATTGTGACGGCAAAGGAAATAGCTGAAAGATTTGAGATAAGTATTCGAACAGTCTACAGGGATATTCGGGCTTTGGAAAGTGGGGGAGTGCCTATTGCCTCAGAAGCTGGTGTTGGTTATTCTTTGGTAGAAGGCTATCATTTGCCACCAGTAATGTTTACTGATAAAGAAGCTGGTGCAATATTATTGGGAAGTAAACTTCTGGAACAGTTTACTGATAAAGCCATTAAAACGGAGTTTGAATCGGCCCTGTATAAGATTCAGGCAGTATTAAAATCTACTGGGAAAGAGCATTTGGAAAACCTTGTAGAGAAAATTAAAGTCTTGGGTTTTTATGCGCCCCCTCCTCAGGAATCAGGATTTTTACTGTATATACAAGAAGCACTTTCTGCTCAAAAAGAAATTTCAATTGAATACCTTTCAAACAAAAAAAATGAACTTACCAAACGGAAGGTAGAGCCAATCGGTTTATGCCATTATGGTGGTGGATGGCACTTAATTGGATATTGCCAGTTAAGAAATGGATATAGGGATTTCAGAACTAATAGAATAAAAACGCTTGAAATTATTGACAAAAAAATTTCTAAAGCTAATCACCCGAATTTATCTGAGTATTTTGATGAAATACAGAGAAAACTTGACTTTGAGGAAATTATAATAAAGGTGAAATCAAAGACAAGAAGGTTAATGGAAGATCAGGTATATTATATGGGACTAATCAAACAGGTTGAAAATGAAGGTTGGGTTCAATTACACTTTATGATTAATAATCTGGAGGCTTTTGCCAGATGGATAATTATGTACGGAAAACATATCGAAATTATTAAACCTGCGCCATTAAAAATTCATGTAAAAAAACTTGTTAAAGATCTCCAACAGCATTATTCATAAATAATTTCAAGATTCATTTTTCCTACTGACATAAGGCTGTCACTATCCCCTCATAAGTTTGCTATATCACTAAAAACTAATTTGAAAACTTATGGAAACGATGAATTATCAAAAACTGGATGCCAATTATTATCAAGCTGATATAAATCCCGTAAAAGTTGAACTAGGTCTTTTAAAATACCTTTCTATTTCAGGACAGTCGGCACCGGAAGCTCCTGTTTTTAATCAGAGTATTGCTGAAATTTACAGTGTAGTTAATGCACTAAAAAATCATTTTACCCAACAAGGGAATGAATTTGAAATAGCTCCAATGGAAGCCAATTGGTGGGTGGAAAAAGGTGGAGAATTTAAAGCCATACCTAGAACAGAATGGTTTTGGAGAATTCTAATTCCACTTCCTGAATTCATTTCAGCAACTGATTTTGAAAATTTAAAGAATCCATTGAAAAGTAAGGTTTCAATGGAGGAAATTAATGAAGGAACAAGTGTACAGATACTACACATTGGATCTTATGAAGAAGAAGATACTACCATAGAGAAAATAATCGATTTTATGGGACAAAATCAATTGGCAATGAGTGGGTATCATCACGAGATTTATCTAAATGATCCAAAAGAAACACCAGTTGAAGAATTGAAGACAATTATCAGATATCCTGTAAGGGTAAAAAACTAAAGTTTACAGACTATTTTTGTCTTTAAGAAGGCTTCCTAATTGGAAGTCTTTTTTTGTTGCTGTGTTTTTAAACTAAGGTATGCTTAAAAACAAATTTTTCGAAATCCGCATTTGTTAGTATTTTTGTTTTAAGGAAAATTTACTAGTCCAATTTTATAAGTGATTATTTCATTCTCTTTTGGCTGATCAAGGAGTATTTTGATTAGTTGAATGATGTTTATTATTTTAATACTATCCAATCTTTTCCACCTGAATAAAATGCAATAGTGCATTTTTGTTTTACCCATTATTAAAACCAGACTAAAATCTTTACTCCCTGCCTAATTATTCAGGATTAGATGTTCCATGAGTAATGAGGACGTTTGGGATTGCAATTAAATGCAAAAAAAAGTGAATAACTGGAATTTTAAAGTGGCAATTAGATATTTTTGGTATCTGTTAAAATATAAAGAAATTGAGAATTTATTAGATTTTATTGTTAAATTAAATTCTAAACTAAAGTGAGGTAAGAGGTTTTAATTATCGACCATTAAAAATAGAATGAGTTAGGCATGCTGTTGAACTAAATATTTGCATAGTATCCTGAAAGATTTATAGAGCCTTTTTGAATTATTACTGAGTGACTTTTAGAAAAAGCAATCGCTAGAAAATAGTTTAAATTGAAAGTAATTCAAAATTGGCTCTAAATTACTTCTTATCTAAATTTAATATTGATAAAGAAAAATGTTTTTATCATTTTAATAGTTGAAGACATGGTGATAACAGAAAAAGGGGACATCTTAAAAAATACGCTGAAAGAAGTTTTTGGCTACAATCAGTTTCGAGGTAACCAGGAGAAAATTATAAAAAATATCATAAGTGGTAAAAATACCTTCGTGATAATGCCAACAGGGGCAGGAAAATCAATGTGTTACCAATTGCCAGCTATCATACAGGAAGGTACTGCAGTTGTAATATCCCCTTTAATCGCTTTAATGAAAAATCAGGTTGATCAATTGAATGCATTTGGTATAAATGCACATTTCCTTAACTCTACCCTTTCAAAGACGGAGATAAATAGGGTAAAGAAACTGCTACTAAATAATGAAATGAAGTTACTTTATGTAGCACCTGAATCATTGACTAAAGAAGAAAACATTGACTTATTAAAGAAGGCTAATTTATCTTTTGTAGCAGTGGATGAAGCACACTGTATTTCGGAATGGGGCCATGATTTTCGACCAGAATATAGAAGGATAAAAACCATAATTGAAGATATTGGTAACCTGCCTATAATTGCCCTTACAGCCACTGCAACTCCTAAGGTAAGATCTGATATTCAGAAAAACCTTAAAATGGAGGCAGCTGATATTTTTATTTCCTCATTCCACAGAAAGAACCTGTTTTATGAAGTAAGGCCGAAACAAAATTGCAAGAAACAATTAATTAAATTTGTCCATCAATATAAAGGCAAGGGAGGAATTGTGTATTGCCTGAGTAGAAAAAAGGTAGAGGAAATAGCAGAATTATTAAAAGTAAATGGGGTAAAGGCATTACCTTATCATGCTGGAATGGATTCTTCATTACGAGAGAAGCATCAAGATGCTTTTTTGAGTGAAGATGCTGATGTAATTGTGGCCACTATAGCCTTTGGGATGGGAATTGATAAACCTGATGTACGGTTTGTAATCCACTATGATGCTCCAAAATCAATTGAAGGATATTATCAGGAAACAGGAAGGGCCGGAAGAGATGGTCTGGATAGTCATTGTCTGATGTTTTACAGTGAGAAGGATATTAATAAATTAGAAAAATTTAATAAAGATAAGCCGGTAACTGAACGAGATAATGCAAAACACTTATTAAAAGAGGTAAGCTATTATGCCAATTCTTCTGTGTGTAGGCACAGACAGCTACTACATTATTTTGGTGAATACCTTGATAAGGATTTTGGTTTTTGTGATAATACCAAAAAGGAAAGAGAAGAATTTAATGGTAAGGAATTCGTATTAATTGTTCTGAAAACTGTATTCCAAACTGGAGAGCGGTTTAATATGGAGCATATTGTGGATGTGATTTGTGCAAATGAAAGTAAATATGTTACCAGCTATGCCCACAATAAATTGGATGTATATGGAAACCATAAAGGGCAAGATAATAATTTTTGGATTTCAGTGGTCAGGCAGGCAATGATGCAAAAATTATTGATTAAGGATATTGATGAAATTACGATTTTAAAGCTTACCAAAGAAGGAAAATCATACCTTGAAAACCCAAGATCAATAACGCTTACTAAAGATCACGATTACACTAATGTTAAAGTAGACGAAGAAGAAGATTCCACTAATAATATCGGACATGCTCAGGCTGCTGATGAAGCACTTTTCGAGCTTCTTAAAGGTCTTAGAAAAAAATTAGCGAAGCAAAAAGATTTACCACCATATGTTATTTTCCAGGATCCTTCCCTGGAAGAAATGGCTACTATTTACCCATGCACAGAAGAAGATCTCTCTATAATTAATGGAGTAGGGATGGGGAAAATCAAGAAATTTGGCAAACCATTTCTTGAACTTATTAAAAACTATGTTGAAGAGAATGAGATAGTTACAGCTTCGGATGTAGTGGTGAAGTCGGCTGTGAATAAATCCAAAACTAAGATTGTCATTATCCAACAAATTGACCGAATGGTAGATTTGGATGAAATATCGGAGTCCTTGGGGATTGACTATTTTCAGGTAATCGATGAAATTGAAAATATCTGTTTTTCAGGCACCAAACTTAACCTGGATTATTATATTGAACAGATAATGGATGATGAAAGAGAGGAAGATATTTGGAGTTATTTTATGGAAGCAGAAACTGATAGTCTGGAAGAGGCGGTTGAAGAACTAGGAGAGGATTATTCGGAGGAAGAAATTCGTTTGATGCGAGTCAAATTTATGTCAGAAGTTGCTTTCTAGGAATAGAATTCACCTTTGCTATTTATCACTTAAGAAATAAATCAGAAAGCAGTGTTATAAAATTTTATAGCACTGCTTTTTTTTTGATATTTGCGGAAACTTTTTTCAAACCTTTTTAAGATAAAAGAATGAATGTTTTAATTGTTGGCTCAGGAGGAAGAGAGCATGCTTTTGCATGGAAAATAAATCAAAGTCCAAAGCTTACTAATTTATTTGTAGCTCCGGGAAATGCCGGAACTGCAGAAATTGCGACAAATGTAGATTTAGGAGTAACAGATTTTGAAGGGATAGCAGAATTTTCAAAGAAAGAAAAAATTGAATTAATTGTAGTTGGGCCTGAAGTACCTCTTGTAGAAGGTATTACCGACTACTTTAAAAATGATGAAACTTTAAAATCAATAAAAGTAATAGGTCCGGATAAGCAAGGAGCCTTATTAGAAGGAAGTAAGGATTTCTCTAAAAACTTTATGCTAAAACATGGAGTTCCAGCGGCAAAATCTGAGACATTTAATTTAGCCTCCTTAGATAAAGGGATAAAATACTTGGAAAGTGAAAAGGCTCCATATGTATTAAAAGCCGATGGTTTGGCGGCAGGAAAAGGAGTAATTATCACCTCTGATCTTGATGAAGCCAAATCAAATTTGAAAGAAATGCTGGAAGGGAAATTTGGGGATGCCAGTAGTAATGTGTTAATCGAGCAACATTTGAGCGGGATAGAACTTTCTGTTTTTGTTCTTACCGATGGTGAAGATTATATCATTTTACCATCTGCTAAAGATTACAAACGGATTGGAGAAGGTGATTCTGGTTTGAATACAGGAGGTATGGGTGCTGTATCACCAGTTCCTTTTGCCGATGAGGCCTTTTTGAAAAAAGTAGAAGAGAAGGTTGTAAAACCAACTATGAATGGATTGAAAGCTGAAGAAATTGATTATACAGGCTTTATTTTTATTGGATTGATGAATATGGAAGGAGAGCCTTATGTAATTGAATATAATGTGAGAATGGGAGATCCTGAAACTGAAGTGGTTTTCCCAAGGCTGGATGCTGACTTATTGGAAATATTAGATCTGGTTGGACAAAAAAGGTTATCAGAAGCTAAGTTGGATATTGATCCAAGAACTGCTACTACAGTGATGTTGGTAGCTGGAGGTTATCCGGAAAGTTATGAAAAAGGAAAATTAATGACTGGTTTTGATGACCTGGAAGAAGTGATAGCTTTTCATGCTGGAACTAAAGATGGAGAAAATGGAGAAGTACTTACCAATGGAGGTCGTGTGATTGCCATTTCTGCTCTTGGGGAGACAATGGAAAAAGCTTTGGAAAAATCGTATGGAGGAGCTGAAAAAATAAGTTTCGAAGGAAAATATTTCCGAAAGGACATTGGCTTCGATTTAAAGGCTTAAGAATAAAGGAAAATGATTGATAAAAAGATAGGAATTTTGGGGGGAGGTCAATTGGGTAGAATGTTTATTCAATCCGCCATAGATTATGGGATAAATGTGAATATTTTAGATCCTGATCCAAATGCACCATGCAGATACATTGCCGAGAATTTCCATACAGGCTCAATTAAGGATTATGAGACTGTAATAAATTTTGGGAAGGATCTTGATATTATTACTATTGAGATTGAGCAGGTAAATGCAAAGGCGTTAAAGGAATTGGAAAACCAGGGGAAAAAAGTATTTCCCCAACCTGAGATAATTGAATTAATTCAGGATAAAAGATCTCAAAAGGTTTTTTATCAGAAAAATAAAATTCCAACCTCTGATTTTATGTTGGTTGAGAATAAAGAGGATATTGCTAAAAATGTAGATTTTTTTCCTGCTTTCAATAAGTTGGCTAAGGATGGTTATGATGGTAGAGGGGTCCAAAAACTTGTTGATGAAAATGAGCTTCATGCAGCATTTGATGCTCCTGGATTATTAGAAAAACTGGTGGATGTTGAGAAGGAAATTTCCATAATAGTTGGGAGAAATGAAAACGGACAAACTGTAGTTTATCCAGCTGTTGAATTAGTTTACCATGAAGGACAAAACCTGGTGGATTATTTAATTTCACCTGCAAGTATTTCATCGGAAATAGAGAAAGAAGCTCAGTACATTGCGCTGAAAATTATTGAAAAACTGGAGATGGTTGGGATCTTGGCTGTAGAAATGTTTATCAATAAAAAAGGAGAATTGTTGGTGAATGAAGTTGCTCCAAGACCACACAATAGTGGTCACCATACCATTGAAGGCAACTTTACATCTCAATATGAGCAACATTTGCGGGCAATTGCTAATTTACCATTAGGAAGTCCTGAAACCAAAGAAAAGGCGGCTATGGTAAATATTCTTGGTGAAGATGGATATACTGGAAAAGCAAAGTATGTTGGTTTTGAAAAAGCTGCTGAGATTGAGGGTTGCTATATCCATTTGTATGGAAAGGAAATGACAAAACCGTTTAGGAAAATGGGTCACATTACTGTAATTGGAGAAAATAGGGCGGATTTAATCGAGAAAATTGAAAAAATAAAATCCTATTGTAAAGTGAAGAGTGAATAAAAAAAGGAGCTTTAGCTCCTTTTTTTATTCACTCTTTTTCTGATTTTGACTAGCCTTGAACAAAATCTGTTTTTCTTCCTTGGTTAGCTTTTCATACCCAGTGTCTGAAATTTTATCAAGAATGGCATCTACCACAGCCTGATCTGGAATTCCCGGGCCTGTTTTAACCTTACCTTTTGGAATATTATTCGATTTCTTCTTCTTATAAGTTATTTTGATTTTGGATCTCGGCCTAAATAAATTGGCCAGAAAATCCATTGAGGCTGTCACCGGTTTACTCCAATCATTCCCTTTTTGCAGTTGAATAATAAATAAAAACCCAACCAGGGCACCTCCCATGTGGGCTATATTTCCCCCAGTATTTTGAGAAGGAAGTGCAATGAAAGAAGTGAAAACTACTACAGCTGCTACATATTTAATTTTAACAGGACCAATAAACATTAGATACATTCTATAGTCAGGTTGGAAGGTGGCTGCGCCAACCACAATGGCAAACACTCCTGCTGAAGCTCCTAACATTGGTGAATTAGGATAGCCAAGTAAATTGTAGGCAATTATAAATGCAATTCCACCAGCCAAACCACCAATAATGTAGATAGCAGTTAATTTTTTACTTCCCAGAAATTCTTCGATTATTTTCCCAAACCAGTACATGAAAATCATATTATAGAGAATATGGAAAAAGTCGCGATGTGTAAAGAAATAGGTAACTAATGTCCAAGGTTTATAAATAAATTGAGATAAGGAGGATTGAACTGCTAGATTAATGAAGATGGCATCAAAAAAGCCATCATTATTGGTGATTTTTGAAATAAAAAAACATAGATTTAGGAATACCCAAACAATCACATTGATGATGATCAATTTCACCAGACTGTTGTTTGGCTTATTCCATGTATATTTAAAGTCGTCTATAAAGGTCTTCATTGTATAAAAAAAGGATTAAATCACCAGAGCAAATAAAGTTTCAGATAAAATTAAAGTCAAATTATCTGAAGTTTTCACAAACTTACTATTTACTTACGCTCATTTTCAATCAGTAGTGACACTGTTTTTTAAAAAATGTTATTGTCACTAAAAAAATAATTTTAATTACTTCACTATAAACAGGAGGATGATATATATGGTTTCTAATCTCCTACATTCATTACGAACTTCAACTAGTAATCTTATCATGGGGTTCCTTAATTCTTCGAAATTAGTATGAATTAAATTAGGACAAAAAATAATGAATTGAAATTACTTTTTTTAAAAATAGCTACTTTACTTTAAGTAGGTCAAATTTAATCAAAATAAAAGCGAATAACATTCCTCCAAGGTGAGCAAAATGTGCCACATTATCATTTGGATTTCTTTCTAAAATAGAGTAAATTTCAAAAGCAGCATAGAAAGTAACCAGGTAAATCGCCTTTATTGGAAAGAATGGAAAGAATAATATTCGAACCTCCATATTTGGGAATAAAAGTCCAAACCCCATTAAAACTCCAAGAACTGCCCCTGAAGCTCCAAGCATACTACTATAATGTACAATACTATCTTTTAAAGATTCCATTACACCAGTCACATTACTCAAAACGATTGCATCATTAGGATTATCAGGATAAACTTTATTGACAAGGTCATAGTATTTTTGAAACCTTGCATCAGTAAAGCCATTGGCATATTCATTTGCAAATGCAAGAAATTTTTCAGGAGTTGGAGCTGCTTTAAATGACGCTATTGCACTTTCCATTTGCTGAACTTCAATATAATCTATTGCCCCATGGAGTAATCCGGCTCCAATGCCACAAACCAGATAAAAGATCAGAAACTTATTGGAACCAAAATGATTTTCCAGAATTGGACCAAAAAAGAAAAGTCCAAGCATGTTGCCAAATATGTGCCCAAACCCACTACTGTGTACAAACATGTAGGTAAAAACCTGGTATGGTTGGAATGAATCCGAAAAGATATACTTTAAGGAAAACAACTCCCTAAAAGGTATCCCAATAAAGCTTTCTATGAAAAAAATACCAATATTAATTATGAGAAGATTCCTGACAGCAGGGGTTATAGCTCCAAACATTTAAATTCAATAAGTTAAAAAATATAAAAAAATGAGGTGGTGGTTTTATAAAATCATAATTCCCACACCTTTATCGCAAATTAAATAATAACCTGATCAATAATTTATTTAGCTTCTTAAAAAACATCCTCCAAATGAAGCAAGTCAAATTTGTGGTTGGCTTTTGTAATTGCAATAATATCAAACCTAATAAAAAGTATTTTAGTTTTTTTACTTAAAAAATATTCGGATGTTTCTTTTATTAGCTTTTCTTTTTTTAAATCTACAGCTTCTTCCGGGTTGCCAAATTTAGTGTTAGACCGGGTTTTTACCTCAAAAAATACAACAAAATTTCCTTTTTCTGCGATAATGTCTATTTCGCCTCTTTTGTACCTGAAATTTCTCTCTAAAATTTTATAATTCTTTTTTTCTAGAAATTCAACAGCCAGGTCTTCTCCTTTCCTTCCAAATTCAAGATGATTCATTTCCTAAAGACTTTTTGCATGTTATAACGAATCATTATCTTGGGTACACAAAAAAATCGTAACAGTTAAGTAGTAGGATAATGGTATTTATTACAAGCTTTCCTCAACTAATTGATTTTTTAAGCAC
>JAHQVQ010000138.1 GCA_019634305.1 Flammeovirgaceae bacterium
AATGCTAAACCTGGCAGAGCAATTCCCATTTTTCCGGCTTCTTCCAGAGCAATTCCCATGTCTTTAATAAAATGCTCTACATAAAAACCCGGGTCAAAATTTCGGTTTACAATTCTTGGAGCAAGGTTATTCAATGTCCAGCAACCAGCGGCTCCACCACTGATGGCTTCTAGCATAATATTCAAATCCAATCCGGCTTTTTGGGCATAAAGCAAACTTTCACAAACGCCAATCATAGTCCCCGCAATGGTAATCTGATTACACATTTTAGTATGTTGGCCAGCACCCGCTTTTCCTTCATAAATAATGTTTTTACCCATGATCTCAAAAAGTGGCATGATGGCATCTACATCCTCTTTATCTCCGCCCACCATAATAGATAATGCGCCATTTTTTGCTCCAACATCTCCTCCAGAAACTGGAGCATCAATGGATTTAATCCTTTTTGGAGCTCCTGCTTCATAAATTTCCTGGGCAAGACTTGGTTTTGTAGTGGTCATGTCAATCAACATACTGCCAGATTTTGCTCCATTCATAATGCCATTTTCCCCGAAATATACTTCTTCCACATCTTTTGGGAATCCTACAATGGTAAAAATAATGTCTGAATTTTCAGCGACTGCTTTTGGTGTATCAGCCCAAGAGGCTCCTTTATCCAGAAGGCTTTGTGCTTTTGATTTAGTACGGTTGTAAACCGTGGCCTGGTAGCCATTGTCCATTAAATGGCCAACCATAGAAACACCCATTACTCCAGTGCCTATCCAGCCTATTTTTTTGTCTTTTGATAAAGTGAATTCCATTTTACATTTTCAATTTAGTTTAGAAAAACTTACTTCTTAAAGTTAAAAATTGTATTAACATCCACATAATAAATTTAAAAAAAGGTTGGGTAGAAATTTGGATTTTCTACTTCACAAAAATTTATTTCCTTCTTCTATTCTATTAATTTCTGTAAATGATTATATTTAAAATCAATCGCTATGAATTATTAAATTGAGATAATAACCAACTACAAACCAACTAAACCCTCATTTTTATTTTTTGAATTGACTACCCTTTAATTAGAAATTCAAAAAAATGAGCGTAATTAAATTTCTACTAATTAAACAAACTAATTGAAAATGGAACCCTTTTTACTAGCACTAGTAGCTCTTCTCCCTATATTAATTGCAGCAGTTTTATTGGTAGGATTAAGATGGCCGGCAAGGTTGGCCATGCCCGTGGTTTATTTTATTACTGTATTTATAGGAATATTAGTATGGCAAATGCCTTTGGATATTATAACCGCATCTACAGTTCAGGGAATTGGTTTTACCTTAGATATTCTCTACATCATATTTGGGGCAATTCTGCTTTTAAATGTTTTAAAATATTCAGGAGCCATTCAGGTGATTAGAAATGGATTTAAGGAGATTAGTCCGGACAGACGAATTCAGGTGATTATCATTGCCTGGCTTTTTGGTTCATTCATTGAAGGAGCCTCGGGTTTTGGAACTCCCGCAGCTATTGCCGCACCACTTTTGGTAGCTTTAGGCTTTCCAGCTGCCACTTCCGTGATGATTGGGATGATGATTCAAAGCACGGCAGTAACTTTTGGAGCAGCTGGAACACCAGTGGAAATTGGAGTAAGAACAGGATTGTTGTCCAATGAATTTAATGGCGTATTAAATTCCTCAGGACTGAATATGGATCAGTTTTTAGTTTACGTTACCCAAAATGCTGCCTTATTCCATGCCATTACGGGAACATTAATTCCCCTTTTCATGGTAGTGATGATGACCAGGTATTTTGGGAAAAACAAATCCTGGAAAGAGGGATTGTCCATTGCTCCATTTGCCATTTTCAGTGGTCTGGCTTTTACTATACCTTATCTGGTTTGTGGCCTTTTAGGGATTCACGAAATTCCCTCGCTGGTAGGTGCTTTAATAGGGCTATTCATAGTAACATTTGCCACAAAAAGAGGCTTCCTTGTTCCTAAAGATACCTGGGACTTTCCACCCAAAAGTGCATGGGACAAAAGCTGGACAGGTGTATTGGATATTAAATTGGAAGATGATGAACCTAAAATGGGATTATTAAAAGCATGGTCACCTTATTTTCTGGTCGCCATTATTTTAGTGATCAGTAGAACTTTTCAGCCATTAAAAACAGCACTTTTAAGCTTCCAGTTAAATTTTAACGAATTATTCGGTACTGCTATTTCTTACAGTACCAAACCTCTTTTTCTTCCCGGATCCATTTTAATCTTTGTGGTAATTATCACTTATTTCCTTCATAAAATGAATTTTGAAGGCTTAAAACTGGCCACCATTGATTCTTTTAAAATGGTAGTGGGAGCAGGGTTTGTATTGCTTTTTACAGTACCAATGGTGCGAGTGTATATCAATTCTGGTTTTAATACAGGTGATATTGCCAGCATGCCCATTACCATGGCAGAGTTTGCCGCAGGGGTTTTTGGCAATTTATTGCCATTAGTTTCACCGGCAATTGGGGCATTGGGTGCCTTTATAGCAGGAAGCAATACCGTTTCCAATATCATGTTTAGCAGTTTTCAGTTTGAAACAGCAGTAAAACTGGGCTTGCCAGGAAGTGTAATTGTGGCCCTTCAGGCAGTAGGTGCAGCAGCGGGAAATATGATTGCCATCCACAATGTAGTAGCAGCATCCGCCACGGTAGGACTTTTGGGAAAGGAGGGAAAGGTTTTAAGAAAAACCATTTTACCCACCATTTACTATTTAATTGTGGTAGGAATACTTGGGACAATGGCGGTATTTATATTTGAATTTACTGATCCGGTTACCGAGTTTTTGGGGAAATAATTGATCCTGTATATCAAGGTATTTTAAATGCCGAATTTGTAACTGTTATAGTTCAATTGCTTTGAAACTTTCCTTTTTTAACCGATCATCAAAAATTATTAAAGAATATTCTTTAGTTTTTTATTATTATGGTTGTAATTTGATGAAATTAGAAGTCTATTAATAAGGAAAAAAATCCATGCACGAAATCCAGCGAATAGTTGAAGTTTACGATCGAATAGATTTTACACAAAAAAAAGCAGCCTTAGCGACTGTGGTAAAACTGTATGGTTCCTCTTACCGAAGACCTGGTGCTAGAATGCTTATGACTGACGATGGCAGATGGATTGGGGCAATTAGTGGAGGATGTCTGGAAGGTGATGCTTTGAGAAAGGCAAGGAAAGCCATCATGTCGGGAGAAGCCTCTTTAGTGACTTACGATACCATGGACGATGAAAATAATTCTCTAGGCATTGCACTGGGCTGTAATGGAATTATTGATGTTTTAATCGAACCGCTTGATCCGGAAAATGAACAAAATCCAATTGAACTCTTAAGAAATGCTGTAAATGATCATCAGCAATCAATTATTGCCACAGTGTATAAAGCGAATGGGAGTGAGGATATAAAAATTGGAGATCGCTTACTTGTTGATTATTCGGGAAAGGAAATTAATACACTGAAAGGCAAAAATTTATATAATTTAATTACCGCTGATATTGAAAAAGTAGTAGCTGAAGGAAAGTCTGTTTCCAAGGTTTATGAAATGCTTTGGGGAGAAGCTGAAGTATTCATTGAGGCTTTAATTCCTAGTATTCAACTGGTGATTTTTGGTGGTGGGTATGATGCAGCACCACTTGCTCAGTTTGGTAGTTCGGTAGGTTGGAATGTGGTGGTAACAGACAACTGCATTGCCCATTTGGCTCCTAAACGTTTTCCAACGGCTAAAGATATAGTCGCCAGTGAACCTTCTGGTTTATTGCAAAAAATAAAGTTCAATTCCTTAACTGCTGTGGTTTTAATGTCACATGACTATAATAAGGATTCGGCTGTGCTGAAAGCCATTTTACCTGCTGAAGTTCCCTATATTGGAATTTTAGGTCCAAAGAAACGAGGGGACAAAATGTTAGAGCGGATGAATGAAGAAGGGATTGAACTGAATGATAAACTTTTAGAAACAATACATAATCCTGTGGGGCTTGATATTGGGGCAGAAACACCCGAAGAAATTGCCATTTCCATCATAGCCGAAATTCAGGCAAAATTTGCCAACCGAAAAGGGGGAATGTTAAAAAACAGAGAGGGTTTCATTCACGAAAGAAGAGAAGATGGTGATAACATGCCAGAAAGCAATGGGATAAAAACAGTTTCCTGTCCGATTACCCCTGGTAATTTGGGGTTGTAGTTCAATAAAGTTAATCTGGTTCAAGCATCTGCTTGGATCTTTTCATTTGGTCAGCATCTCGCTGTTATCACGTATCTCCTTTATTCAGCTAATATTTTCCCAATGAAATACCTTTTCCTCATATTAGCAATTTGCTCAACTAATTTACTTTTTGGGCAAATGAAACGATTGGTTGAACCAGCTTCCATTGATACTATTCTTAGGTTTAAGGACAAAACGATCCAACTTAAACCGAGCAAATCTAGTGACTTTGACCCTTACCATCTTTCGAACGAACTCATAAACTTCCTGACTCAGGATATTAATAACGTATATCGAAAGTCCCTGGCAATTGAAGGTTATCAGCTTAAAAAGTTTGGTACAAGAGTTAAAAGAGAAAACAACGAACTTTTTATTAAACTGGATGACGGGAATTGGTTTCAACTCCAGAATAATCCTGATTCTGACGAAAACGCTCATTCATTCGAATACTATTTCGATGATTTTGGATTCTACTCAATTCGTGTGCAGTGGGGAGAAGGAAATGGTTACAAACTTGTGAACTCCAAAACAGGAGCTATTACAAATATTATAGGTCGTCCATTTTTTTCGCCAGATGGAACTTCCATTATCGCATTGGGAAATGATATAGAAGCAGGTTACAGTGATAATGGTTTCCTCAAGCTCTTCGAATAACTTTTCAAATTTTTTGAGGTTGGCATATAGATTTGGTGGAATTTCTTCTATCTCCAAAGCAAATTCATTATTTGGGAAACATAAAAAAAAGCTTATTTGCTTAATGCAAAGTTAATAATAAGTGATAATATTGATAAGGAAATTTTAACATGCCCTTCCTTATGAAAAGCAGATTTTCTGGTATGCTGCCATGGGAAGATATTTATAAACAAGACACTGAAAGACCGCAAGATTTTAATCTGGCAACAGATCTGGGTATCACCATCCCACAAGTTTATGCAGATTACGGTTATAAAGTAATTGAAACCCCCAAATATTCACCCAACCAACCAGCGTGTAGATTTTATTTTGGAAAACTTGGATTGGATTACTTTTAACTGATAAAAATGAGGTGTTATTTTTATAAAATTTTATTTTTAATTTAAAAATACCTGCTACCTTTGAGCTGTAAATGGTTGTCTGCTATACGCAGTCATAAAAGAGAATTTGGTGAAAATCCAAAACAGTCCCCGCTGCTGTAATCCTGAGATTATTTTATTGTAAAGCATCTGATGTAACGAAAAATAATCTCTGTGCTTCAACCCCTACCTTTTGCCACTACCCTATAAAGGGCAGGGCTGTTAAGTTCTAGAAGAACAAGTATATTTGTAAAAAAAAGCATAACTGTGGAATTATATACAGCACTAATTAGGATAAAAGACCCCAGGCGTTTACAAGGGCTTCGCACGACTTTACCTCAAATTTTGGC
>JAHQVQ010000139.1 GCA_019634305.1 Flammeovirgaceae bacterium
GCTTTATTGGAGACGACTGGCTTTTTTAGAAAGTTTGAGAAGGGGAAATCTATCAAATATCAACCAGGTGTTTATCTTTATTCCAAACACAGATTGGATTTTGTCTGGAATTTTCGCAAGTCCCAATTGGTAAGGAATCGGTATTTCAATTTTCTTCAGCATGCAATGGATCAAGATAACAACCTTTTGCATAAACATTATATTCCGGTTCATCTGGTTCTTACAGTTCCACATGGTGCTGGAAAGTTTAAAGGGAAAGATTTCTATGCAAGAGAGCTCATAGAGACTTTCACCAAACTACGAAAGATGCGTTTCTTTAAGCAATTTATTTATGCAGGTGAATTTGGCGTGGAGGTTAAACGTGGGAAAAAAGGGAATGGGTTACACATTCATATTCACTCTTTTTTGCTTCAATATCCGGAATTTAGGGTAAATGAAGTGAGGAAGGCCTTCAATGAGCATTGGAACAAGTTAACCGGAAATTCCACCTCATATTCCGGAATAAGTTTCGAAACATTATATACCGTTCAGCATCTACCTGATGGAAGTAAAAAGAAGCATTATGTTAAACCTGGTAAATCTGATTTAAGCCATTTTACGGCTGGTGTATTGGAATGTATAAAATACCATTTCAAACCAGATTGTCTTGAAATAGAAAAAGGAGGAAAGTATGATATCGAATTGATTAAGGATATTCTGAAGAATACAAAAGGTTTGAGGATGTATAACCGGATTGGTCAATTTTATAATGAAAAAGCTTTGTGTTTTAATCATCTTCAAAATGAAGAATTGAATGATGAAAACATTAATGGAGATGCCGCCAAAGCTGAAAGTAAAGTGGTAAATCCATTTAATTATCAAATGGCAAATGATGAGGATTTTAGCTATTGCATAGGGAAACCTGATTCATGGAAGTATTATCCAAAGGATTCGATTATTCCCTTTGAGCCTTATTCCCTTGCTCCTCAAAATTTGATAAATCTACCCAAAGGAACAGACCTGAAAAAAGGAATTAGCCTATACATAAAAGGGCAGTTTTGTAAATAAATTTTTCAATAAACATATCATAAGATGATTAATAAAGTAACTCTACTTGGGTATTTAGGGAAGGATCCTGAATGCTCAAATCTGGAAAATGGGACTAAGTTTACCCATTTTTCCATTGCCACAACAGAAAGTTATAAGGATCAGCATGGTGAGAAAAAAACTGTAACCGAATGGCATCATTGTGAAGCCTGGAGGGGAATTGCTGAAACTGTATCCAAATACCTGAAAAAAGGTTCACCAGTTTTGGTGGAAGGAAGGCTGAAAACTGAAAAATGGGAGGAACCCAAAACTGGTTTTAAAAGGAGTCTGACCAAGGTTGTCGTAACATCGCTTACGTTACTTCCAAAAAATGAGGATAATTCTAAAAATCCAACAGCAGATTTGATAGAATATATCAAACAATTACCTACAGAAACATTGTCCAGTTTTAAACAGGGATTTATAGAATTTAGGAAGAAAAAGGTGCTTGATATAGCCAAGAAGGAAGTTCCAGGTGCAAAAAATGATTTGCCATTCTAAACAAAAAACCAAAGGTGGTCACACCTTTGGTTACATCTAATTTACACTGTATCCAAAACATTGGTTACCATGAAAACAAATTTACTGAAACTATGGAAGTCAGCCCGGGAGGCTTCTGATCATTTATCGTTTGCAAAGGAACGTTTCCGGGAAAAGAACGCTTTTGAAACATTAAAATCCTTTAGGATTAGTGCCTTACTATCACAAATATTCCTACCATTGTTTTCCATTTTGACTGGAACGTTTGCTTTAGCTACAATTTTTAATGTATTTTTTGAATTATGGCTGGCTTTTGTAGTTACCATAATATTATTAGCTCTGTGGGAAAGGGTGAAATGTTTATTGTTGCTCAAAACCTTCGAGCAATTTTATAAATCCGCTTTCAAGACTTCCGTTCCGTTATTCGTTGCTGCACTATTTTTTGCAACGGGAAGTATTTATTTAAGCATTTCAGGGGCTTGGGAATTGAGTAAAAAGATGGATAATACTGCAATTAATGTAGAAAAATCAATTGTCCATGAAAAGGACAGCATCATTACTTTTTTTGACCCAAAAATAAAAGATGCGAAGCTTGCTGCAGAAAACTATTTCCAGCAAAATTCTTATCAAGGAGTAATTACCTACAGCCGGGATGGCAAATTTGCAGAGTATTATAAAGACCTCAGCAAAAGAGCCATCAATTTTGAAAATCAGAAGGAATTTGCAATAAAAACACTGGAATTTAAGAAACAGGAATTATTGAAAAGTGAAAAAAAGGATTACAAAAAATTCACTTATAGTTTTTTGGGGATTACAATTTTGGTGGAGTTTTTAATTATTCTGGCCAATTGGTTCTTAGTTTATTTTGATTTCAGTATTTATTCTGAAAATGCCATTGTTGAAAATGCATTAAGTTCCAAAGTTGATATTTCTCCAGAAAATTTATTGGAAATATTCCAGGCTTATTTTCTGCCAAGAATAGTCAATTCTCAAGGTCAAATAAATGAAAGTTTTGTAAACACAAACAAGAAAATCGGATTTCAACCGCCAGCTACTAAATCAGCTACTAACCAAGAGGAAACAAGAAAGAATCAAGAAAAAGGGTCAGTAGCTGATCTTTCGGACAATGATATAATACAAGATATTAAAGCTGGAATCAGGGATTACAGATTGCTCATGAGAAGGCATAAAGTAAATGTTTTGACTTTAAATAAATTAATAGAAGACCATGGTTGATCATAAATTACTTTCAGTTAAAATTTACCTTAGGAAGGTGGATTTTTCTCAAAAAAGAAATAACAAATCTAGAGTTTATTGTAGAATTAGTTATGACCGAAAAAGTGCAGAAATTGCCCTGGATTATTGGTTTTATCCAGATGAATGGAATAAAAACTTAGAACTTCCAATTAATGATGAATCAGCAATACACGATTTTTTAGAGTTAAAAAAGGATTTGATGATAATCCGTTCCACTTTAAAGGAGGAAGGTAAAAAAATATCAGCAAAAAGGATCAAGAATATTTTTATTGGAAAGGAATACACCAATAAACAAATCAAGGATATTTTATTGACCAATGCCATTGAGGAATATAGAGAGTATACAAAGAGGAATAATCAAATTAAGATCAGTACCGCAAAAAGCATTCTGGTGAAAACTAACAGGTGGATGGAGTTTATTGAAACATTACCAATGGATGAGATTCCTTTATCAGAAATTAATAAAACATTTTTGTTTGAAATGGATTCTTACTTAGCCAATTCAAAATCCAAACAATCCAATGAACTTTTAGAAAGAAGCTATATAAATCATATCCATAAATTCTTCAGGACATTCCTGAATTGGTGCATTTACAAAGGGTATTCGCAGGAGAATCCATATAGAAGTTTTAAGATTAAAAAGGATAAAAAAGAGGAAAAAATTAAATTCCTTGTGGAAGAAGATTTATTAAAACTTCACAATCATGATTTACACGGAAATGAAAGGTTGGGCAGGGTAAAGGATTTATTTCTTTTCAGCTGTTATACTGGACTTCGCTTTAGTGATGTCACTAATTTAAGAATAGAGGAAATTATAAAAAAGGATTTTGGATATGCCCTGAAACTAAAAAAACAGCAAAAAACCGGAACTGGTGTTTATATCCCTTTATTAAAACCTGCTGAAGAAATATACCTAAAATATGTAAATAATGATGAGGTAAAAATTACAGGTCTTTTATTTTCAGGAAGAACTAACCAGAAAGTAAACGTTTATCTAAAGGAGATAGGAGCCATTTGTCAAATTGAGCTTAACCTTACCTTTCATGTATCAAGGCATACTTGTGGTACTTTACTCATTAACAATGGTATGGAATTACAGGAAGTAGCAGAAATACTGGGTCATTCTAATTTAAAAATGACAAAATTATATGCAAAATTGCTCGGGAAAACGATAGATAAAAGCATGGAGAGAATCCAAAAAAATCTGGATAATCACTTTAAGAGGATCAATAAGCCTGGAAAGTAGTTTTCAAATAAAGTGAATTTTAAAACAGAAGCTATCTCAATTTGTGATAGCTTCTGTTTTAAAAAAACGGGCAATCTATAATCTTAAGGGTTTGATTATCAATGAAATGAAAAGTAAAAAACTAGTCAAACATTTTCATTCAAACCAGTCAGACATTTTACCATATTTTAATGCAAGTTACCCTGTTTTTACCAAAATAAGCGCTATAAAAACCCCTCTGGCATCGAATGGAGGCTATATGCAGGGAAGTTGTGGAACTTGGGGGATTCGAACCCTCGACCTCTGCCCTGTCAAGGCAGCGCTCTAAACCAACTGAGCTAAAGTTCCATTTTTTTTGCAAACATACCAATTAATTGATTGATTTAAAATAAGTTTTCTGCTTTGTTGGAACCCTTCCAAAAAATTGCCTTCTTTAAGTTTTCAAAAATTACCAGGAAGTAATTCTAGAATTTTTTCCATAATTATGTCAATTTTTCCAAACTGGCAAAACACTTGTTCTAGAAAAAATGTATCAAGAAGATAAATAGAATATCAAGAAATGAGTTAATTGTTATGATCAAATAATACTTGTAATGCAATTTTTATTTTTCGTATTTATTATTCCTTTTTCTTTTGTAGTAGCCATCTTTAATCTGTTGGGCTTCAGAATAAAATATTATTTAGTTGCTGAAAGTCTGATTCCCAAGACTATCCAGTATTGGTTGGTGGTTTTTCACGTGATTTTTTCAGCGGTTTCTGCAATGTTATTTGTGAATAACCTTTTGCCTTTAAATATTTTTTTTGGAGGTCTTTTCAGAGAAGAACCCCTTGCCATTCCTTTCACAATACTAGGTGCCTTCCTAATTATTTGTTTTTTATTAGCGGTGATCATTGAAAACTCCCTTAAATTAGTGATAAGGGGTTATCGCAGGGCAGAAATTATTTAGGTTTATAAAATACTGGCTTTTCTATTTCAGCACTAAATTTTAAAATGCCTTAATCGGTAAGTGAAAGTGAGCATATAAAACCGCTGCAAAACATTTGTTCTAACATCCTCAATGTAGGCATCATTTACATTTCTGGTAATACTGGTATTTTGATTGAGCAAGTCAAAAACCGATAATTTAATTTCCCCTCTATCTGCCTTGAATAGTTTTTTGGCGATACTCATATTCCATAATAAATAGTTCTGGTTGAAACCCTCTGATAGCCCAACATAATATTGGTGTGTAAGATCGGTACGAAAAACCAAATTTTTGTAAAACATCCAATAAATCTCCCCTTTGGAAGCCTGATTTACATAGGTATTATTCAGTAATTCCTGAGACGAATTTGTAGTAATATTGTAAAGTGAAGTGGATGAAAGGGTGAAATCAACCTTTTCGCTAATGTTACTACTAAGCACAATGGTTGCTGTCATATCTGTAGAATTTGAAAAGTTTTTCTGACCATTCACCATACTTGGTATTTTTGAATAGCTCAATCCAGCATTCAAATTAACATTACTTTTTATACCAGCAACAGGAATTCCATAAGTAATAAATGACCTGATATTTTTGTAACCATCCATATTAATGGGCTGGGAGAGTTGTGAGCCAGCATTCATTTCTATGTCTCCTAAAATCACGGTATCTCTACTGGCAATTATGGTAGAATTTCCAATATATTTATCTGTTGCAGAGGCAGAAAATAATGCGAAAAAAGTACTGGATTTTTCTAAATTAGAAGCAGAGTATCGCATCATAGCCGTATGTTGAAATTGTTGATCAAGATTAGGATTTCCTATGCTTAGTTGGAGCGGATTGGAATTGTCTAATACATTTTGTAATTGGTCAACTGATGGTTGCCTGGTGCTTGTTCTGTAAAAAATACGTAGATTCTTTTGTCTTGAAAATCGATACATTAACATTGCCATAGGCAGCACATTATTGAATGTATAATCAAGATCACCAGTATTAGGGAACTGTTGGGCATTTTCTAGTTTGGCCGTCTGGTAATTGCCTCTTAACATCAGGAAATATTTTTCTCCTCGGTGCATATAGCCTCCACCAATACCTTGGGTTGTGTATTTACTGTTGAATACATTAGAAAGCAAACTGTCTAATTCTGAATGTGTTTCCAATTCAGGATTAAAACTATAGGTTTTTCGGTCGGACTTATCATCACTATAATTCAGTTCATAATTTAGCTGCAACATTCCTTTTTTGGAAATGGGTTCTGTAAAACGGATGCTTGTTCCAACGGAATAGCCATTCATTTCAATATCTGTAAGTTGATCGATAGTGTCAGCATAGACTGGAATTTCACTTGGAAAATAATTTAAAGCATTCAGGCTATTTTCTCTTTCTTTACTATTTGAGCCAGTTTTTAAACCTATGGATAAAGTTCTTCTTTTCTTTTTGAATCTATGTCTGTACAAAAGATTATTTGAGAAATTGTAACCACCTATATCATTATCAGTTAGGTTTTTAGTTTGGCTCAATAATTCCCCAAATTGTGTGGTACTACCATCTACCAGTGAGGTAGACATGTTTTTCTGAAAACTCAGAGAAGGCATGATTAAAATAGAATTGAAGGAATCTATTTTGTAATCTATCCTTAGGTTCAGTCTGTTATTGTAATTATCACTTTCCGAAGTATTCCTTTCTTCATAAAACTGATTTTCTTCATTGGGAATAATAAACTCCTGGTTTGTAGACTGGTTCAGATTATTACCACTCATATTAAAAAAATAACTCCCATTGATTTCCACTTTTTCACCCCATTTATCAATAAAATTAATGCCGAGCGCATGAGTATTTGACAAGCCATTTTGCTGACCGACCAAAAAATCATTCACATCACCACCCATGGCACCTCCACCTCTTCTACCACCTCCACCTCTGCCTCCTCTTCCACCACCTGGGCCTCTTCCTCCACCTCTTCTTCTGTTGCCAGAGTTGCTACTTACAACTCCTAATAAATCTTCATTGGAGAAATTTTGTAAATTAACATTGTTTGATTGCCCAATGATAGAAGTCCTTTGTTCCCCATTAAATAAATTGATAGTTCCTCCTGCATTATATCTTTCATCTGTGCCAACACCGCCATAAATTTTCCCAAACTGCCCGTTTCTTTTATCTGGTTTGGTAATAATGTTAATGGTCTTGGTTCTTTGCCCATCATCAAATCCGGTAAATTGGGACTGATCACTCATTTTATCAAATACCTGGATTTTATCTATTACTTCAGCGGGTAAACTTTTAAGTGCTAAAGTTGGATCATTTCCAAAGAACTTTTTCCCATCCACTAATACTTCCTGTACTGCTTCTCCTTGCGCTTGGACTTGTCCATTTGAAATTACGATACCCGGCATCTTTTTAACCAGATCTTCAGCATCAGCATCGGGGTTAGTTTTAAAAGCAGCAGAATTGTATTCTGTTGTATCTCCTTTCTGCACTGCCATGGGAAGTTTATGTTCTACTACCACTTCATTAAGTGTTTCGGTTTTGGGTGTTAAACCAATAATATCAAGGTCTAATTCTTCAGTGGTTTTTTCAATATTCCGCTCCAGTTTTTGATATCCTACAAATGTTATTCTCAATAAATACTTCCCTGGCGTTACTTTAGGAATTACAAAAGAACCATCTGGTTTACTGATCATTCCTTTCATGGTCGAATCAGAAAGGTGGAGTAACATCACACTGGCTCCAGTTAGAGGTTCAGCATTTTCATCATCTATTAACCGCCCTTTAATACTATCATTGCTGTTTTCCTGAGCAATTGATGAAAATGAAAGGAGCAGGAAAATGAAGATTGAAAGGTATTTACCAAAAGTATTTTTATTAATCATTTTAATGAATTAAAACTGAAACAGCGTTCAACATTTAATGAGCGCAAGAACTATTTTTTAGCTAAAGTAGACATCTGAAAAAAATCAGCAAATTAATTCAACCAAACCAGATAATTATTCAATGTAGGGAATTGAAATAAGAGATTAAAAAGTATCGGTTCGCCATTTCTGCTGATAGAAGTAAATAAAGGAAAGCACTACAAAAGAAAAGGAAAGTAGGATGATAGCATAAAGATCGGCATTATCATAATTCAAAAGTTCTACTTCATTGTAGATGGCGATAGAAGCCACTCTGGTTTCTTCGGGTATATTTCCCCCAATCATCAGGATAACTCCGAACTCTCCAATAGTGTGAGCAAATGCCATCACTATGCCAATAATCAAAGCAGGTTTTATATTAGGTAATAACACTTTGAAAAAAGTAGTCCATCTGGACTTGCCCAGGGTGTAGGCAGCTTCTTCAAAATTTTTAGGTAAATTTTCAATTGCAGAAACGATAGGATTTACCATAAATGGTAAACTGAATATAATAGAACCAATCACCAGTCCCGGAAAACTGAAAACAAGCCTTAACCCAAATAACTGATCGGAAATCCTTCCGATTAATCCATTTGGGTTTAAGCCCACAAGCAAATAATATCCTAATACCGAAGGAGGCAAAACAAGTGGTAAACTGACAAGGGCTTTAAAAAAAGGTTGTAAGAACCCTGACTTAAAATGAATTAAATAAGAAAGCAATAAACCCAGGAATAAAAGGAAAAAGGTAGTGATGGCTGCTAATTTTAAACTTAAAAAAAAAGGAGAAAGGGAAAAATCCATAGTTTTATCAGCAACTGCTTAAAATTTCACTCCGGGTAAATGGAAGAAAAAACCAGGAAGGATTCCCAATTTTTTCTTTGGAGATATTTCTTATAAAAGACCTTTTAAGTCTGCTGGAGAGTATGCAACTGATTTCAGTGTTTTATTATCTGCTGTTCTATAAACCAGATAAAGGCCATCTATTTCTTTATAATAGCATTCTGTGTCTCTTTCTTCTGAATAATATTTTACTGTTTTTTCTGCTTCTTCCACAGTTTTGCAGGCTTTGCTCATATTCGATCGCTGAACTTCCTCAAATAATTCTTTGAATTTATCACCCATACCGAATTCTAAAACTGCTCCTGAAAGTACATATTGAATGTCACAAAGTGCATCGGCTACTTCAACCAAATCATTATCTTTTATGGCTGCTTCAAGTTCTTTTAGTTCCTCTGCAATTAAGGAAATTCTTAGTTCGCATCTTTCCTTTGCTGGAATTAAAGGTGATTTTTCTATAGGATGTTTGAAAGTTTTGTGGAATTCTGCAACTTGCGCTAGTGACTCTGGTGACTTCATTTCCAGTTGTTTTTATTTTAAATTAAATAGGTTCTTTTATCGTTGATTTAAGATTTTGTAGGCCTGTTAAAGAAAATATTAACTTGTCAAACTAAATCAAGTCGCAAGTTAAATATTATCGGGTAAATTTGGAGGCAAAAAAGATTTTTTGAACAGAAAATAGAAATTCATGTCAGTAGAAAATAAAAATAATAATCCAGAAGAAATTAATTGGGAAGCCCTGGAAGCAGAAGATAAAAAGATGAGGGTGAAACCAGATAAAGAAGAACCTGATGAAGAGAAAATTGAGAAAGAAAAAAAACTATTGTCTGAAGAGGAAAAAGCCTCTCCTTATCCTGATGATTTTTTAGCAGATATTAATGGATTAAATAAGGCTTTAAAAGCTGAAGAATCAGAGAATTTTGAGGAGGATGATTAATTCCTCCTCAAATTGAAAATATTTGGTAACATGAATACAAAGCTAATTGTATATCTATTTGTGGCAACTTTTTTATGTAATAAAACTCAATATTTTGATCAGGTAAGTTGCCCCTGAATAGCAGTAATCACTACAGTATTCACAATATCCGGAACGGTACAACCCCTGCTCAAATCATTTACAGGTTTGTTCAATCCCTGTAAAACCGGACCAATGGCAATTGCCCCAGTTTCCCTTTGTACTGCCTTATAGGTATTATTTCCAGTATTCAAATCAGGGAAAATAAGGACGCTTGCTTGTCCTGCAACTTCAGAACCAGGCATTTTTTGCAAACCAACTGATTTATCTACCGCTGCATCGTATTGAATCGGTCCTTCAATTTTCAGATCAGGCTTTTTAGATTTAGCAATTTTGGTCGCCTCTCTCACTTTTTCCACATCTGCCCCTTTTCCAGATTCTCCTGAAGAATAGGAAAGCATGGCAATTTTGGGCTCCACATCAAAGGAAATACTAGTTTCAGCTGAGGAGATAGCGATTTCTGCCAATTGTTCTGCATTGGGATTAGGGTTAACTGCACAATCACCGTATACCAAAACTCTATCTTCCAAACACATAAAAAACACAGAAGAAACTACAGAAACGCCCGGTTTGGTTTTTATCAACTGAAGTGCCGGACGAATAGTATGCTGAGTGGTATGAACCGCACCAGAAACCATTCCATCGGCATCACCTAATAGCACCATCATTGTTCCAAAATAAGAAACATCACACATGGTATCTCTGGAATTCTCCAGTGTTGCACCCTTTTCTTTCCTCATTTCATAAAATTTATCCACATAAGATTGAAACTTAGGGGAATCCTGAGGATGGACAATATTTACTTTTTCGAGTTCTATATTTATTCCCTGCTTATTGATTTCATTTTCTATTTCTTCCGGTTTCCCTATTAAAGTGATTTTTACAATATCCTGATCCGTAAGAATAGCTGCTGCTTTTAGCACTCTTGGATCTTTCCCTTCCGGCATTACAATATGCTGTTTCTTGGATTTGGCCTTTTGAATCAAATTATACTCAAACATTTTTGGTGTAATTCCCCTGGTTTTTACCGTACTAATTTTTTCTTCCAGTGATCGTGAATCTACATATTTCTCAAAAATCTTTTGGCTAATCGCAATTTTTTCCTGGTTCTCTACAGTCACATAAGAATGAATATTATTCAATTTTGAGGAAGTATCAAAAGTGTTATTTTTCACTGAAAGAATTGGAACAATATTCGGTAAACCCTCCAATAATTTTATAACAGAATTGTAAGGCTTTAATCCTGTGGTTAAAATAATTCCTGCAATGCTAGGGTAATTTTTTGATTGATGAGCCTGCAAAGCACTTAAAATGATATCGCCTCTGTCACCGGGGGTAATCACCAGACAATTTTCAGTGAGCGTTTCCAAGTAATTATGGAATTGCATAGCTGCTACCGAAAATCTAAAAGCTTGTCTGTCAAGCTGTTCGTGGCCTAAAAGGATTTCAGCGTCCAAATGTTGTGCAATTTCTTTTATGGTCGGGCTTTTCAGAATTTCATTTTCGGGAATTACAGCAACCACCTGAGATTTATCATTTTGCTTTTCCATTAATCCCATCAGAATTTCATGGGCGAGTTCAGGATTAGCTCTATTGATAATTGTTCCTAAAATCTGACATTCCTTCTCTGAATAAGATTCGGTTGCAAGTGTGACGGAATTTACAATGTCGTCCACTTCTCTTCCTGCATCCCCTCTTCCAACAATAAGCACAGGGCATCCCAAATTTCTGGCAATTTCCACATTGATATCGAATTCAAATGAAGAACCCTCATCAGTAAAATCAATTCCTTCTACTAAAATAAAATCGCACCGTTTTTCAAGGTTTTTATATTTCTGAATGACCTTATTGATTAATTCATCATGTTTGCCTTGCCCTGCCAGAGTTCTTGCTTCCTTTTGAAGGAAAGCGTAAGTATCTTCATAATCAATTCCCAGTTTAAAATGGGAGAGTATAAGGTTGATATTTTTGTCTTTATCAATATTGTTTTTTTGGGAAATTATTGGTCTGAAAATTCCCACTCTTTTTGTTTTCCGAAGAATCATTTCAATGATTCCCAGACAAATAAGAGATTTTCCGCAATGTGCTTCTGCAGTAGTTACATAAATTGAACTTGCCATTTTTTTATTAAAATAAGTCCTTGAGCTAATTTTATTGAGATTTGTTTTTTCACTTTACAAGTATCGAAAAAAAAATATCGATCAACTATTTTATAAGGTTGTTTTTATTGAAATGATCAAATTTTGGTTCTCAGACCTTTAGTTTGGGGTTGAGGATATTGAAATGAACATTTGCAGCTGCAATAATAGAATTTTGAGAAGGGCTTAATTATGACAAAAGTTGTATTGGTAACAGGAGGTTCGTCAGGTATTTGAGTATATAATAATTCTGAAACATTACAAATAAAGATAGTCCAATCAGAAAAAACTTTTATCAGACCTTTTGCTCTTGAATAATTTGTTTTTCATGAAATTGTAAATTAAAAAGAAAAAATGCCTTTTAAATTAGTGTGGAAAAAAGCGATAGATACAGAAAGTTTATTTTAAGTCCTTGGAGAGAAAATATTCCAAGTACAGGAATAACCTCTCGGAAAACCTTTTTGAAGGCAAGATTTTTTCACGATCGGCCGCTGCCGGCCTTGTTCATCGACTGAAAAAAGGACAAAAGTCCAATTTACCTTCGCTTCTATTCATTTACCAATGAAACTAATAGAGTAAAAGTATTTAGTAAAACAAATTTTAAGCATGCGGAAGGTCAGTAATATTTACATTTTCTCCAAAATCAGTTTTCAATCCAAGCCAGACTTTTGAGTATAAAAGTTATCTTTGTTGATTGAAATAGAAAAAAGAAACCAACCAAATGAGTTACTTAGATAGCCTGAACCACCCTCAAAAAGAAGCAGTTTTACATACAGAAGGACCATTGATGATTATAGCAGGTGCTGGCTCTGGAAAAACAAGGGTACTGACTTACAGAATAGCTTATTTAATTAATCAGGGAGTAGAGCCTTTCCAAATTTTATCCCTCACATTTACCAATAAAGCTGCTCGTGAAATGCGGGAAAGGATTGAAGCAGTAGTTGGAAATGAAGCTAGAAACCTTTGGATGGGAACTTTCCATTCCATTTTCGCCAAGATTTTAAGATTTGAAGCTGAAAAAATTGGTTTCCAAAGCAACTTTACCATCTACGATACAGACGATTCAAAGTCTTTATTGAGGTCAATAATTAAGGACAAGAAACTCGATGATAAAGTTTATAAAGTAAATGCAGTTTTATCAAGAATTTCTTCAGCTAAAAATAACCTGATTTCATGGCAGGCTTATATGAATAATCCGGAATTGGTATTGGAAGATGATGCTTCCAGAAGGCCGAAGATTGGTGAGATTTATAAAACCTATAGGGAAAGGTGTTTCAAAGCAAATGCCATGGATTTTGATGATCTTTTATTCAATACTAATGTATTGTTTAGAGATCATCTGGATGTGCTCAACAAATATCAGCGGAAGTTCAAGTATGTTTTAATTGATGAGTTTCAGGATACTAATATTTCCCAATATTCTATTACCAGAAAGCTGTCTGCTTCTTATCAGAATATTGCAGTTGTGGGTGATGATGCCCAAAGTATTTATGCATTCAGGGGAGCCAATATTCAGAATATCTTAAATTTTGAAAGAGATTACCCTGATTTAATGACTATTAAACTGGAACAAAATTACCGGTCTTCCAAAAATATAGTGAATGCAGCGAATTCTGTCATTAAGAATAATACCAAACAACTGGAAAAAATAGTCTGGACTGATAATGAAGAGGGCAGTAAAATTGAGCTGATTAAAGCTGTTTCCGATGGGGAAGAAGGCAGATTAATTGCCAATTCAGTTTTTCAGGAAAAAATGAATAGTGGACTTGCCAATAAAGATTTTGCTATTCTTTACAGAACAAACTCCCAATCAAGATCAATAGAAGAAGCCTTGAGGGGAATGAATATTAAATATAAAATTGTAGGAGGTTTATCATTTTACCAAAGAAGGGAAATAAAGGACTTGATTGCCTACCTGCGATTTACGATTAATCCCAGTGATGAAGAAGCTTTTAAAAGAATCATTAATTATCCAAAAAGGGGAATAGGAAGCACTTCAGTTGATAAAATTGTAGTAAAATCTGTGGAAAATCAGGTTCCTATTTGGGAGGTAGTAAGCCACTCGAAAAAGTATTTTGGCTCTGGCCGACTGGTAACTTCACTTGAAGCTTTTACTGTATTAATCAAGAGTTTTATGCTGGCTGTAACCAATAAGGATGCTTTTACTGCAGCCACCCAAATTGCCAAAAACTCCGGAATATTACGGGAATTGTATGATGACAAAACCATAGAAGGCAGGGTAAGATATGAAAACCTTCAGGAATTACTGAACTCTATTAAGGCTTATGTAGATAATCCAGAGATTGAAGATAAAAAATTGGAGGCTTTTCTGCAGGAAGTGGCACTTTATACTTCGGCTGAAGATAAAAGTGATGAAGATACCGTAACGCTGATGACCATTCACATGTCAAAAGGCTTGGAGTTTGAATATGTATATATTGTGGGGATTGAGGAGGATCTTTTCCCTTCCCAGCTAATGTTGAGTTCAAGGGCTGATTTGGAAGAAGAAAGACGCTTATTTTATGTAGCCATTACAAGGGCTAAAAAGAAACTTTATCTTTCATATGCACTTCAGCGGTATAGATTTGGGCAGCTAAAGCCCTGTGAGCCAAGTCGTTTTCTGGATGAACTTGATCCTCAATATCTAAACGCAATAGCCACTGTTACCCCCAAAAGGTTTTCTACTGGTAGAAATAGTATGTTGAATACAAGAATGCAGCCCGAAAAAAGGCAGCCTGCCCGGCCTTCCACTTTTAAAAAAGTAACAGTAAATAAAAAACATAATGCCTCACCAAATTTTGTTCCCAGTGACTCTTCGTCTTTAAAAGCGGGGATGAAAGTGGAACATTTAAAGTTTGGATTTGGTAACATTGAAAGCATCGATGAATCCGGAAGTGATCGAAGAGCCAGGATAAAGTTTGAAAATTTTGGAGAGAAGACATTAATTCTTAGCTTTGCTAAGCTAATGATATGCGAATAACATAATTTTCTTTTCTAGAATGGGTTTAAACCCTATGAATGAGTAACTAATTTTTTAGAACGATTTCAACTTTATACATTTCTTAAATCGAGCCATTCATTAAGTTAATTTTTATTATACCCGCTTAAGATTAGTTTTTAAGATATAAACACAACCCACCTTTTTAATTTATGGAATTAGAATATAATTCAACAAAAGAGCCTCTTTTATTAATGGAATATGGGAGGAATGTGCAGAAATTGGTTAAGTATATTTCCACAATTGAAGACAAAGAAGAGCGGTCCAAACTAGCTCATACTTTAATCAACCTGATGAAACAACTGAATCCTTCGGTAAAGGAAAACAATGATAATTACCAGAGAATTTGGGATCACCTATTTATTATGGCAGATTTTGATCTTGATATCGATGCCCCTTACCCTGTACCTGATAGAGAAATTTTAATCTCCAAGCCTAAAAAGATGGAGTATAAAACTACAGAATTGAGGTTTAAGCATTATGGACGTAATATAGAGTTGCTTATTTCTAAAGCAATTGGGATAGAGGATGAGGAAGAGAAGGAAAGAGCAATTTTGCACCTTGGGAAATTGATGAAATCATTTTATTCTTCATGGAATAAAGAAAATATTAGTGACGATGTAATTGTACACCATTTGTATGAACTTTCTGGGAAAAGAATTGATTACCGACCAAAGTTGAAGGAAGGAAAAGTGATTTTTGATCTTGGCTCTTTTAAGGAAAGGGAAAAAAGAGGCGGAAGAAATGGCGGAAGTAATAGTAATTCTGGAGGGAAAAGAAGATCATCTAGAGATAATAAGTCCTCAAGAGATAACAATAGGAGAAGAGGAAGAGATTAATTAATATCCTGTTTTCTATTTTCTAATGTAACAAAAGAGGCATATTGAATTCCATATGTCTCTTTTGCTTTTTGCAACTAACAATATTTTATCTGCTCAGTTTTTTATTGTTTATAGAATTCACATTGGTGAAGGAATTAGGCAACCATTTTGGATTAAAGATCATTAAAAGATAGGCAGGGAAAAGTTCATTAAGGGATTTTAACTGAAAATTGACCGGTAAATCCTTTAGAAATTTTATATTTGCTAAGATCACACCCAAATTATTCTTAATAAAACTATATGGAAATTAGTACCATTAAAAGATAAATGTTTATGTTGAAGGTTAGTTTAAATAAAATTAAGAGCATAAAAAAGCACCTGTTATTGGCGTTTTTTGCCTTTGTGGTAAGTTTTTATTCTAACCAGTCGGAAATATTTGCCCAGGGTGACCCTGCGGTTATACAGATGTCGGGTATTATTGTAGATGGTGATAGCTCATATGGTGTTCCAGGGGTTCACATATTTATTATGAGAGCTGGTTTAGGCACGGTTTCCAATCCCGTAGGATACTTCAGCCTACCAACTATGGTGGGGGACACTGTGATTTTTAGTGCTGTAGGCTATGAAAACCAAAGATTAATTGTTCCAGATATCCGTGACAGAGGGTTTACCGTTTTAATCGATCTGCAAACAGATACGACTTTCCTTCCTATAATTGAAGTTTTTCCGTATCCCACCGAAGAATTATTTAAAGAAGCATTCCTTGCACTTGAATTGCCTGTTGACGAACGTCAGAAAAACATGGAGAAGAATCTAAATCAGCAAGTCCTAAATAGAATGGCAGCCTCAATGGGTATGGATGGAGGTTCTAATCACAGATATTATATGGACCAACATGCTACAGGTATAACCAATCAGTTTTTTGCCCCTTCCTTTTCTATCCTCAATCCTTTTGCCTGGGGAAAATTCATAGAATCAGTTAAACGTGGAGATTTAAAAAAGAAAGATTGAAAAGAAAATAAGAAGTTGTATTATTGCGCATGTAAATAATTTGGTATATTTAAGCCGCAAGGTGAAAGTTTTTCTATTCAGGTAAAATTTTATTCCCTAAATAGAGTTTTTTCATAGAACATTTTTTTAACGATTTACACGCCAATTTTCATAATCTAAATGGGTCTTTTTGATTTTTTTTCCAGTGATATTGCTATTGATCTTGGAACTGCAAATACACTGATATTATATAAAGGAAAAGTTGTTGTTGACGAACCTTCCATTATTGCCCTCGATCGGGCGACAAGTAAAGTGATTGCCATAGGCTCAAGGGCCATGCAAATGCACGAGAAAACACACGAAAACATTAAAACCATTCGACCCCTGAAAGATGGCGTTATTGCAGATTTTCATGCTGCCGAACAAATGATAAGGGGAATGATAAAGATGATTGACATGGGCAATCGATTTTTCACGCCTTCTCACAGAATGGTGATTTGTATTCCATCTGGTATTACTGAAGTAGAAAAAAGAGCTGTAAGAGACTCTGCAGAACATGCTGGCGCAAAAGAAGTTTATATGATTCCTGAGCCAATTGCAGCAGCTATTGGTATCGGTATAGATATTGAGGCACCTGAAGGATCAATGGTAGTAGATATTGGAGGAGGAACAACAGAAATTGCAGTAATTGCCCTTTCTGGAATTGTTTGCGACCAATCCGTTAGAACTGCAGGAGATGTTTTTAATAGAGATATCCTTGATTACATGAGAAGACAACACAACCTTCTTATTGGAGAAAGATCCGCAGAAAGAATTAAAATTGAAGTAGGTGCTGCCATCTCCGAACTTGAGGATGCTCCCGATGATTATGAAATCAGAGGTAGGGACTTGATGACCGGAATACCAAAGACTATTAAAGTTTCTTACACAGAAATTGCTTTTGCAATTGATAAGTCCATTTCCAAAATTGAAGAGGCTGTGCTAAAAGCCCTGGAAATTGCTCCACCTGAACTTTCTGCTGATATTTACGATAATGGAATTCACCTGACAGGTGGTGGTGCTCTACTGCGTGGACTGGATAAAAGGATTGCTTTAAAAACAAAATTACCTGTTCATATTGCTGATGATCCATTAAGAGCAGTAGTAAGAGGTACAGGAGAAACGCTGAAAAATGTTCAGGCATTTAAAGCAGTTTTAATGAGCTAAAAAGAATAACTTCTGTGATTAAGGTAATTTTTAAACTATTATGAGAATACTCGGTAAAATTTAGCATAGGAGTTTATGCATGAATTATTTTTATTTATTTACAATATTAGAGTCGTTCTCCTTTTTGTATTTCTGGAGCTTATTGCGGGGTATCTTGTGGTAAAACAGAATAGTTACCAAAGGTATTCTTATTTATCTTCCTCTAACAGAATAGCGGGAAATATCTATGAAGTAACTTCTGAAATTGTAGAGCCCTTCACTCTGGGAGAAAAAGTAGAAGAACTCACCTTAGCCAATAAGGAACTTAAAGAAAAACTTTTCAATGCTAAGGTAAGCCAGAAGATGGTTTCTCTTGATCCTGCAGATTCCCTTACCCAAAGATATAAGGTAACCAATGCCAAAGTAATTAATAATTCAGTTTTGGCTAGTAATAATTTTCTCACATTAGCAGTTGGAGCTAAAGATGGTATTACTCCCGGAATGGGTGTAATTTCGGATGATGGAATTGTTGGAAGGGTCAAATCTGTTTCTAAAAATTTCTCTACTGTTTATTCCTTCCTACATAGCAGCATTACTGTCTCTTCCCAGCTTTCTAAAGATAGTACTTTATGTACTACTAAATGGAATTCTGAAGGTACGCATAATAATTATTCTGTAGCTAATCTATTATATCTTCCTCCACATGTAAAACTTGAAATTGGAGATTCCGTCATTACATCTGGTTATAATTCGGTCTATCCTGAAGGAATTACAATTGGTAAAGTGAAATCAATTGATAGTGATCCCTCAAAAAGATACCAAACTGTAACAATAGACCTGGCAACTGATTTTAGTAAATTAAAATTTGTGTATGTTGTAGGAGATGATTTTAGAAAGGAGATAAGAGAATTGGAAACTTCAAATGTAGTTAATTGATTTTCTGTAATTTAAATTTACCCCTTTAGGTTGAAAATAAGAGATGCAAAAAAAGAATATTGTACATTATATATTGACATTTTTCTTATACATACTAGCTCAGGTTGTTTTCTTTAAAAACATCGCTTTGTTTGATGTCGCTTTTTGCTATATCTATATCAGCTTTATCCTACTTTTACCTACCAGTACTACTAAAATCTCCATGTTATTGATTGGCTTTGTGCTGGGTTTATCCGTAGATGTTTTTTATGATACTCTTGGCATTCACGCTGCGGCATGTGTATTTGTTGCTTTTTTCAGGCATTCTATAATCAAATTAGTAGAGCCAACTGGAGGTTTTGACCCTGGAGCAAGACCCGATGTGAAAGCACTAGGGTTTAGTAAGTTTTTTACTTATTGCTTAATTATGGTTTTAGTCCACCATTTTTTAATGTTTTTTGTAAGTTCTAGTAATCTTGCTTATTGGAACTGGACCCTTTTGTACATATTTTCCAGTACTATCTGCACTACTATTTTTATCGTTTTGATTCAACAATTAAAAGGAATATATTACCGATCGAGAAGGTAATTTTCTGTAAACTTCTGATAGTTATTGGAAAGAGTCAGGAATTATTGGTAATTACTTTTTCTAACTGAAATTGGAGTGAATTTTATATTATTCCTTTTGTTGCTGGAAACTTAATAACTGATCACATAAATAAACTTTCCTTTTAAAATGAATACGAAACAAAAGCTTACCAGAAAGACTTTCATGAAAGTGGTAGGGATGTCGGCTGTGGCTCCTTTTTTACCTACTATTTCTATTGGCGATGATTTGAGTGAGAGAAAGCCTGAAATTATTCCCTCAAAATCTACTTTCAAAAAATCTTTAAAATTTGGAATGGTGAAGGAGGAATTATCTGTAATGGATAAGTTCAAATTACTTAAAGATTTAGGATTTGATGGGGTAGAGTTGGATAGTCCAAATGAGTTAAAGGAAAAAGATATTATGGACGCAAGGGATAAAACTGGTCTTGAAATTCCAGGTGTAGTAAATTCAGTTCATTGGAAATCTCCAATGTCAGATGCTGATCCAAAAGTAAGGACAACATGTACCGAATCGATGGAAATTGCCCTTCGGGATTGTAAAAAATATGGAGGAACAACCGTACTTTTAGTTCCTGCTGTAGTGAATGAAAAGACTTCTTACGAAGATGCCTACAGGCGTTCACAGGCAGAAATTAGAAAGGTTTTACCAATTGCTAAAGAAACAGGTGTTAAGATTGCCATAGAAAATGTATGGAATAATTTTTTGTTGAGTCCGATGGAAGCTGCCAGATATATAGATGAATTTGAGAGTGATATGATAGGCTGGTACCTGGATATAGGAAATATTATTAGATACGGTTGGCCAGAACAGTGGATGAGAATTTTAGGGAAAAGAGTTTTAAAGCTTGATATTAAGGAATATAGCCGAAAAAAGGCTAATGAAGAAGGCGTTTGGGAAGGTTTTAAAGTTGAATTATTAGAAGGCGATTGCAATTGGCCTGAGGTAATGAAAGCGGTAAAAGAAGTGGGCTATAATGGATGGGGATCAGCGGAAATTCCGGGTGGTGACAGAAAACGATTAGAAAAAATTTCTGAGCTGATGGACAAGATTTATAAGAGCTAAAAAAGAGGGATAAGTCCCTCTTTTTTTTATTAAAAGCTATCCAAATCGTATTAAGATAGCGACAGTCAGTCTCCCAGTTTCAGTTAATCTACAACAAAATATTTCACCGAACTATCCTCCATTAGGAATTGAGCCCCTTCAGGCAATTTGCTGGAGTCTATTTCCTTCTGATAATTTTCTGAAAAAATAACTTCCCCTTCGTGATCATATACTACAACTTTCAACATTTCTTCAGTACATTCTACTTCTTCCAAAGTAATTTCTACAAATTGGTTTTCTACATTTTCCTCGGCTAAAACCCCGGGCTTAGGATCAGTTTCTTGTTTTTCAACAGGACCCTTATTTAGAGCTAGTGCTGTATCACCCTTAAAAGGTTGTGTTTTTTCATTATCCTGAGCATAAATATTCATGGCCAAAATAATTAAGCTAAAAAGAATTGGAAATAATACTGACTTTTTCATGGTAGATTAATAGAATTAAAAAATTAAAATTTGATAATTCTATTTCCAAAGAAATGCCATTAAATGTAAGTATTTTATTTTCAGTGTATTATAATCTATTTTTGATTTACTGGAAAATAAAACCTGTACGATTCCAAGGATATGGTGTACGAAATCGTACGGTTATTTTAAGGGTTTTACTTGAAATTAGGGAATTCTAGAAGTAGGTTACTTCTACCCAACTCACCAATTCTTCCAAGTTTTTAAACTCCTTTTCAGCTTTCCCCAAATCATGATTGCCGAAGGGAACATCCCTTACGGCAAGGCAGGTTACTCCTGCTGTGCTGGCTGAATTCACACCATTTTGAGTATCTTCAATAGCGATGCAATCCTGAGGAGATAGGCGAAGTCTTTCCATTGCTAATTGGTAACTATCAGGGTGGGGTTTACTATTCGATACATCACTTCTGGTAACAATAGTTTCAAAATTTTGGGAGATTCCTACTGATTCCAAAAACGGAATGGCAGTTACTGCAGGACTTCCAGTAACAACAGCTAATTTTAGGTTTTTACTTTTAAAATATTGAATGGATTCTTTTACAAAATGCATGAGGTTGATAGGAAGTTTCCTAATATGGCTTAAAGCTATCTTCTCTTTTTCAGCTAAGAATTGATCAGGATCTATCTTTAAGTTGTAATTCTGAACTATATTTCTGGCTGTTATTGGACCGATAATACCCGCATATTCTTCTAAAAACTCTTCCTCTGTGATCTGAAATCCCATGGGCATTAGTAACATGTTCCAACAATCTTTATGGAATATTTCGGAATCCACTAGAGTTCCATCCATATCGAACAATACAGCTTTTAACATTTCCATTTAAGGTTCAATAAAATTTTTCTGTTCGTCAAATAAACCAACTAATAAGCTTTCTCCATTGGGTGAAATTTTTAAACCTCCATATTCTGCTTCTTCAAATTTTTCTGCTTTTCCTTCTTCAAAAAAGTAGGACTCTGCCCCAATACTCACAAACCAGCTACTATAAAAATATTTAATCACTATCTCATTATCATTTAATGCAATAGGGTTTTCATCTAATTTAATTATACTATCTGCAACTCCCTCTGAATTAACAGCTATAAGCATATAACCTCTGGGAGGAATTTCACCTGGTGAATAGTTTCGCGTAATAGCATAACTCAGGCGCATATAATCTCCCTGCATTAGTGATCTTGGATCTACCGGGGCTAATTCAAATAAAACAAGCCTCCCATTATCTAGTAAACTTTCCTTTTTAAAAATCTCATAATTGATTATACCAATCAGAGAAAGGAGATTAAAGAGAAAAAATATTTTTTTAAAGGACATCTTATGTAGGTTTTCCGCCAAAAACTTAGTTCATATAAAAACATTTATTTACCAGATCCACCATTCTGCTTTTATTCCTGTGTAAAACCCCAGCTTTTCGGATCCGCCAATTGCAAATATGGAGAATAAAGATGCCTTAGTTGCACATTAATTATGGTGGAACCTGCATTTTTAAAAGGTGATATTTGAAAGATACTGCCTACTTCAAGATAGTCTTGTTCTTCCATCCTTCCGCCAATACTTCCCATATTATTCAAATTCAATCGTCTGCCTACTGCACTTCCTTATACAAAATTCCAATTTGTTCCTATCCTTCCATATGTGCCTTTTCCTACTTTATAATTTTCAGTAACATTCGAATATTGATGCATGATGCCTGTTTGGGCCATGCCTAAATTTGATAATAAAAGGAAAAGTGAAATTGTAAAAATCCTCATAGGTAAAGTAAAAAGGTGATTTTAATCTAAAAATAGAAAATATCTTTAGGTTAAAATTGTGGAATGATTATATTTTAAAATGAGATACCAGAAATAAGTTTTTTTCTTAAAAACACATCTCATTATCAGTTGGTTATAATTAAATTTGATTAGTGTTAAATTTATAATTGCTGCGATCAGATGTTTTATAATTTTTAAGCACCTGTGCTCCACACTGGGTACTATTATTTTCGAGAAATAGTATTCTCTGTATCAGTCTTTTACGCCAAAATAATATACGGTTAATTTTGAGTTACTACTTAATAGAGGTTATATATAAATAAGATTTGTATGGATGAAAATAGCCAAAATCTAGCGATAGATTAATGGCCTATTATGACCTTTTCCACAAGCAAAAACAAAAATTTTTCTACCTATTATTTTTGTTTTATATAATCTCTATTGATAGAAAGGTTAATTAGTTAATTGACATCCTCCTTCCATCTTTTACCTAACCTTACAAATTGCCAAACCAACAGGACTGTCATTCCAATACTAAAAAATCCGGATAGGAAAAACCCTTCAATATCCTCGAAAATACTTTCAAAAATTAAATAGTCAATTACCGAAATGATTGAAATGGCTAAGAGCACCAAAAAAAACAGATCTCGAATTTTGGTGGTATAAATAAAGTAAAAAGAAGGCAAGACTAATACATACAAAATACTACCTAAAATTGTTGTCCAGTGGTTAAAATCATCATCAATACCATAAATGGTTAAAATTGAAAGAATTAAAATTGGAGCCATTGCCACTATTCGAGGAAACCATCTGTTTTTAAAGAAACCCTCTTTGTGGAAAGAAAACCATTCCCAAGTAGCCAATGTAACCGAATTTATTCCTAACAACACTACTAATAATTCCGCTTCTTCCGAATTTCTTAAAACCTGCTCAGAATATAAAAACACAGTGGTATTAATTAGTATCAAATATATCAACCACAAAGGGGGAAACCGGCTGATAATGATCCATATAGAAACCATTAAAGTCCAGTTGAGAAAGAAGTCGTAAGCATTCGCTCCAGTCTGATAGATTTGCCCAAAAGTGGCGAATAAAGCACCTGTGATTAACACTAGAGCTGTCAATCCAATTTTAAAAGCGAAAGTTTCAGTTTTTTTAAAATAGATAAATACTGCTACTCCAATTATCCCAACTTCAATCAGACCTAACTTAAAAAATTTGTGCATATCGGCCCAATTGTAGGCAAAAAAGAAAATGATACCACAAACCGAAAACACCACTCCAAGTATCATTAGAGACTGGTTTAAAAACTTTAGCCACTTTTTCTCATTGGGATATATTCCAGTCTGATTAAATAAATCTCTGCCTTTTTCTTCCTTAATAATATTGTTGGCAATTAGGTAATGGATTACCTTTCGTGTGACTTTTTTATTTTGTGTATTTTCCTCCATCAATAATACTAATAGAATTTAATTCCTTAAGGTAGTGACAATTAGGATGTTTTTATAAATTTAGGCTTGTTTTAATCATTATTAACCCTTTATATGTAATTGGGCAAAATTAAATCTATTCAATTGTGCCATAACTATTTGATAATGAGATGATATTTCTCAATATAAATTAGTGCTGGTACTTATTTCTTAAAAACAGACTATGCCAAGCAGCAAACTAGCTTTTTTCAGGTATTTACTTATTGATAGAATGTTGCGGGACAGGCAACATCAATACCCTACAAAGCAAGATCTTTTAGAAGCTTGCGAAGAAAAATTTGGAGTACGTTCCATTTCCACCATAGAAAAGGACCTGAATGCCATGCGCCTTGAATTCGATGCCCCGGTGGAGTATAATAAAAGGATGAAGGGCTATTATTATTCAGATTCCTCTTTCAAATTACTTTCGGTAAATCTTACAGAAGAAAACCTGGTGGCACTTGGTTTTGTAGAAACATTTCTGGAAGAATTCAGGTTTATGCCCATTTTCGGGGAATTTTCAAATGCAATTGATAAAGTACTTGATGGATTGGAAATCACCAGAAATTTTGGAAGGGAATCAATGGCAGTGGATAAATTTATTCAGATTGATAAATCTCCATATTTCAAAGGCAGTGACAATTTAAGTCAGTTGATTCAGGTCATTGCCGACCAGAATGTCATCCAGATTGAATACCGGAAATTTAATGCAGCAACGGATAAGGCTTATACGGTTCATCCTTATTTGTTGAAGGAATTTAAAAACTTATGGTATTTGGTAGGCTATGTAATGGAATACAAAGAAGTAAGAACTTTTGGGGTGGACAGAATCACCAGTTTTGCCAAGCTGTATGAGGCTTATTTACCCAAAGAGA
>JAHQVQ010000140.1 GCA_019634305.1 Flammeovirgaceae bacterium
CCTATTCCGGAAGCTGACACAAAACCCTTTATTTTGTTTTCAGATTGCTGGATTCCTTTATGTAGCAAATTTGCAGTTTCTTGTCGACTTTTTAGTATTACCTTTTTCCTCGAATCTGTCCATCGGCTATCGGCAACACTGGCACCTGCTAAATGAATAATATAATCTGCTTTATCAATGGCTTCCTGATCAATTTCCATTTTTGATAGGTTCCATTGATAGTATTTAATCTGGTCACTATTTTCCTTTTTTGAGCGGGAAAGATAGCTGATAGTATATCCTTTTTCAAGTAGAAGTTTGGTTAGCCTTGAACCAATTAACCCGGTTCCTCCTGTTATCAAAATGTTAATTTTTGACATAGCTTAAGTTTTCATTTGTCATTTGGTAAACCTTTAAATTATTAAAATCGTTTTCATTTTAATATTCATTGATGCAATAAAAAATTATTATTTCATTAAGCATCTGTAAATCAACTCCTTAAGTAGGTGGTATTTTTTGCCAATGCACAGTGTTGACCCAAATAATTTTCCTTAATCCTTAAAGGAAGGTAAGTTTAATAAGAAACTTTGAAAAGCGAATTCTTTTCAAAACTATAACATGAAGCTATTTTTTGCCATTCTGGTGATTTTGCATTGTTCTTTTTTAATTTCTTTAAATGCCCAACCATTAAGAAAAACAGTTGGTTTGGTATTGAGTGGGGGAGGTGCGAAAGGAATTGCTCATGTTGGGGTGCTGAAATATCTGGAAGAAAATAATATTTCAGTAGATTATATTACAGGTACTTCAATGGGGGCGATTGTTGGTGGATTTTACGCTTCTGGTTATTCTGCTTTACAAATAGAGGAATTGATATTATCCGAGGATTTTCAAACTTGGTCTTCTGGTAAGATCGTGAAAGATGCCTATTTTGTTGATGATAACAAGTCTGCGGACATGTTTTCATTCTTCCTGAATTTAGATTCTAATTTCCAAGCATCTTTTAAATCAAATTTAATTGAAGATAGCCCAATAAATTTTGCACTTGCTGAAAGATTATATCAGGCTTCTAAAGCTGCTAAATATAATTTTGATAACCTTCCTATACCCTTTAGATGCATTGCTGCTGATATTTTCACCCAGCAATCCATAATTTTAAAAGATGGAAATTTAAATGATGCGGTTCGTGCTTCCATGACAGTCCCGTTGTTTTTCAGACCAATAAAAATTGATGGAAAATATTTGTACGATGGGGGGATTTATAACAACTTTCCTGTGGATGTAATGCGTGATGAATTCAACCCTGATATAATTATTGGCGTAAATGTGTCCTCCAAAGCTTTTGAAGAATATCCTTTTGAAAATGATGAAGAACTGATCAGTAATTCATTAAAATATTTTTTACTGGATAATACAGACCAGACGTTATTAAATGAAGGTGATGTATTTATAGAACCCTCTTTAGATAATTTTTCTCCTTTCGATTTTTCAAAACCATCCCAAATGATTGCTTTAGGTTATGCTGCAGCTCAGTATCAAAGTAAAAACCTGGAAAATGTAATTGGCAATGTAAAACTCAATTCATTAGAGACTTCTTTAAGTTCTTTTGAAAACTTTGATGTTAAGAATATCAATTTTATCGAAATAGATGGTTTGAAAAATAGGCAGAAAGGCTATGTAAGAAGTGTTTTAAAACCTAAAAATGAGATGCAAAGTGTAGCTCAATTAAGAAACGGCTATTACAGACTTATTTCAAATGAATATTTCCGGGGTATTTATCCAGAGTTTGTTTATGATACTTTGGGGAATTATAATTTCAGACTAAAAGTAAATCCAAAAGAAAAGGTAAAGCTATCTATAGGAGGGAATCTATCCACCAGAAGTATTAGTACTATTTATGCCGGTATTGATTATGACTTTTTGAGTAGGGCATTATATAATTTTAGTGCTAATGCCTATGCTGGGAGATTTTATACCTCTGGTAGAGCGAGTATTAAATCACATTATCCATCAAACCTGCCATTCTATATGGAGCTAGAAGGTATTATTAATAAATGGGAATATACTGATGTGAAAGAACTGGTGCTGAAAAACAGGAATGAAAGTGCTTTCATCATAAGAAAAGATAAATACTTGGTAGGGAATTTAGGAACTACTTTCAGGAATAATATCAATGTAGTTTTAAGTGCCGGAGTGACTAATAACCATGATGAATATTTTAATAAAGGAGAAATTACGAGCTCAGATGAGTTAGATGAAACTCAATTTCATGCAGTGGTACTATCTTCTGTTTTTAAGAAAAATACGCTAAACAGAAAGCAATTTCCATCCAAAGGTAAAATGTTTGAAATTTCTCTTAAATATTTTACAGGAATTGAGACACATGAACCGGGCACTACTTCTTTAAGAGAAGGAATGTCTCAACACGATAGGGAATGGGTAGCTTTTAAATATACAAGGCAGCAATATTTTGGAAATAAAATAAGGATAGGGTATCATGTAGAAGGACTAGTTTCCAACCAGCCAACATTTGTCAATTATCAATCTTCTTTAATTAATGCACCCTCTTTCGATCCATTGATAGATAGCAGAACTATTATCCTGGAAAATTTTAGAGGGTATACCTATGGAGCTGCTGGTTTAATAAGCATTATTCCATTATTTAGAAATATTGAAATGCGGTTGGAAGGGTATGGGTTTGCATCAAAAAATAGAATTATTGAAGGTGAAAATCAGAATCCTGTTACTGTAGGCAATTGGGAAAATGTTCATGGAACAGCCTCTACTTCCATTATTTTTAACAGTATTTTGGGACCATTGAGTGCCAGTCTGAATTACTATGATGACCCGAATTATCCGTTTGGTTTTCTGGTGAATTTCGGTTTCATTTTGTTCAATAAAAAAGCCATGAACTGATTCATGGCTTTTTTACTTTCTAAGTACTAGTACTATTTGATAATGAGATGAAAATGCTCAATATCAAATAGTTGTGGATCTAATTAAATGTATTTAATTCTGCTCAGCTACTTAACTACAATTGAATATAAGTTTATCCATTAAATCTCGCTAATATTGGACTGCTGAAGTTAGGATTAGATTTTCTTGCTTTCTTCAACATTGAATAATCTAACAAATACAATACTCTGATGGAAATACTATCATTTTGAGGAGAATTAAAGGTGTTTTGCAAGTTATTTCCATATCCTTCCATTATTGACTCTTCATCGTTTAGAATAGCTTTTTTCCATACTACGCTAATTTCGCTTGCGGGAGCAAAAGACCAGGTATAAACCATATCGATGTTGAAGGCATTAAAATTTCTATCGTGAACATCATTGTAATCACTTTCTAATAAATTTCCATTGTTTCCTAATTCAAAGAAATCTTTATACTCTGCAGTGGACCAGTAATGTCTCATTTTAAAGAAAAGGTCCATTCTATTGTTGAAAGTATATTTTGTAGTAACTGTATTAGTAAGGGTGTTGATATCTCTTAATCCAAAGTTGATAGTTTCATCAATTTCTGATACATAACCAACATTATCATTTTTGGTATTAGCATTGAAGCTAGTTGAAAAAGAAAGTTTATTATTTACCCTGAATCTGGGGGAAAGAGCAACTCCTACATAATATTGATCCATGAAGTTGTAATCATAATAACTTAGGTTTCCATAGAATGCCACTCGTTTTCTAGAATCTGTTGACAACCAAGAGCCCATCCCTTTATAAGTAGGCCTGGTGAAAAATCTTCCTTCTACTCTTGGTTCAAAATAATCGTAGGATTCAACTGGTAAAACCGCAACACTTAAACCAGCACTGATAAAGTTTTTAAAGGTAGCTGATAGGCTTCCATTAATATTGAAACTGGTAAATACATTTGGCCTATAAAGTTGAGAATGATTCACTCGAAGACTACTGGAAAACCTTTGAAATTTACCAAAGGGCTTATAAATATTATAGCTAATTCTTCCCGAGTGTCGCACTTCATTATTAGCTCTCATAAAGCCTAAATCATTAGGGTCATAAGTGTCTGACTCAATATGATTTGTATAGCTGTATCGGAAATTACCTCCAACTTTGGCAAGAGTAATAGAAGATTTATATCCTAATTCAGGTTTATTGAATTCCTTTCCTCCAAATTTATTACTGACTACTCCTGTACCTTGAATTGCAAACGTATTGTTTTTGTCAACCAACTTAAATTCTGATGCTGTTACATTGGCATCGTAAGTGTTTCCACTGCGAGTTACATTAGTATTTACTAAAGAAACATAGGAGTTGTTTTTCAAATTTTGGTCAACTGCAATTACGTTATAATTAACTAATGGAGAAGTTACGATTTTTCTACTTTCCCCAGCTTTATTTCTAACCTCAGCATACATATCATTTGTAACTGCATTGAAAATTCCCAATCCTAAACCTTTTGAGGTTCTTCCAGAAATTTTAGTAGCGTTTAATAATGAACTTTCATTAGGGTTAGAAACAATTTCTTCTCCTTCTGCCAATTGATCTTCTATATCTTCATTATAAATTGGTTTTCCACCAACTCTTCTTGAATAAAAAATTCCTCCTTTATTAAATAGTTCTGTTCCTTCCGTAAAAAACTGCCTATTTTCATCAAATTTCACCTCAAATGGCGAAAGATTCAATACCTGATTATCAGATCGAACCTGACCGAAATCAGGTATTAAAATCATATCAAGGGTAAATGCATCAGAAATCCCATACTTTATATCAAGGCCATAGTTGAAAGATTGCGAGTAGGATGCTGGCTGATCAAGTTCTCCACTAGTTTTATTAATATAAGTAGAAACATAAGGAGAAACTTGTAATCTCACAGGGGGTTTTAAATTTGTAACACCATAAAGGCTTCCAAACTGGTTAACAAACCCATTTATTTGAGGGTCTACTTCATTCCAATAAGTAGATTCATTGTTTCTTTTTATTGATCTGTAGAAATTTACACCCCAATCCTGAATGTTAGTTTTGGGAAATCTTATCGCTGAAAGAGGAATTTCCATTTCTACATACCAATTTTTATCATCCATGGAAACAGCACTTTTCCAGGCAGCATTCCAGTTATAACTGTTCTTAGTAGGTGAGATAGTCGCATCCAATTGAACTCCTGCCGCAGTTACCGTAAATTGAAAAGCTGTTTGATCATTATTATAGGTATCTAAAAAGATTCCAAAAGCATCAGTGTTCCCCCAATTATCTCTTCTTGTTATTTCCCTTAAAATACTATCCTTGGAAATATCTTGCATTATCGCGCCTACATAAATGGAAGTATTATCATATAAAATGGTCACCTTAGTATCAAAAGATGCTTGTGAACCAGGAGTTGGAGATTTTTGAATAAACCCAGAAGCCTTGGGCGCCTGGCTCCATTCAAGCTCATTTAAAATCCCATCAATTTTTGGGGATTTATTTATCCTGACTGCTTTTGTAGTTTTCTCGGTTTGTCCAAAACAATTAATTGATAAAGCCAGAAGAATGATTGTAATGTAGTGAAACCGGTTAAAAATCGGATACATGTGTTTGTTTTAACTTTTTAAATTTTTAACAATAGGGTTGATAGTTATTGGTAATTTTTAATAAGTTTCAGTAATTAAAATTCAGTGAATAGGCTATTTACTAAAAATGATTTGCCTGAAAGGTGAATTGTAGAACCTTAAGTATTGATAAAAGTTTCAGTCCAATAATGAACATTAAAAAAGCTTAATATCAATGTAAATATTTTAGTTTATTTTTGGATCAGGAACCTGTTTATTCCAGGATTGGAATTTACAAGCCCTAATAGAGATTATGTTGTGTCGAGCAAGAGTGCGAAAAATATAAATGATTAGAAATGATTGATTTTAAATTGAAAGGAGAATACATTGAACTCATAAAATTGTTGAAGGCAACTAATGCTTGCGAAACGGGAGGAGAGGCTAAAATGGTGGTTAATGAAGGATTAGTGAAAGTGAATGGGGAAATAGAAAGCAGGAAAAGGCTAAAGGTGAAAATAGGAGATGTCATAGAATTTGAGACTGTGAAAATTTCAGTTATTTCGGAATAATTAAATAATTTTTTAAAATCATAATTGCGCTGAAACTTATGATTATTCACTATCAAATTAAGGTAGAAGGGAAAGTTCAGGGAGTATTTTACAGAGTATCTACTCAGAAAAAAGCAAAAGAATTAGGTTTGAATGGTATTGTGAAAAATCAAGAGGACGGGTCTGTGGAAATTGAAGCTGAAGGAAAAGAAGACGTTTTACAAGAATTTATTGAGTGGTGTAAAAAAGGGCCTTTATTGGCAAAAGTCACTTCAGTTCTGGTAGAAAGAAAGGATTTTCAAAATTACACTGGGTTTGAAATTGCATATTCCTAATGAATTAATCAAACTATCTGTAAATAATATGGATTATAAAAAACTAACCTTAATAATAAGTATTCTTTTTTCTTTACAGATTGCTGTAAATGGGAAATCTTTCTCAAACGATCCAAAAGATACCCTAGGGATTGAAGGATTAAATTTAAAGAATGCTTTTTATTTTAAACTATATTCTCATCCTTTATTAAGTTCCTTTTCGGTTAATGCAGGTTTGGGAATTGCTGCTTATGGAGGCGAAGTAAGTTATCCACCTGACTTTGCTGGTCAAAATAATCATATGAATCCAGAACTGAATTTAGGGTTGGAATATAGACTTACTCATTATGTGAGTATTAGGGCAGAATCATCATTTTTCACCTTGAAGGCTAAGAATCTTAATGATCCTGATAAAGCATTCAAGTCAAATAATATAGAATTTTATGGAGCCGTTGTTCATGACTTAATTCCTAAAAAAAGTATTGAGAGTTACTATAGGAGATTTTCTCCATATATTTATGGAGGCATTGGTGGAGTATATTTTGATCCAAAATCAGTAGAAAATGATGAGTCATTACTTATAGAGGATGTGGATACCGTAACTATAAGTCATCCCAAAACAGCAATGGTTTTTCCAATAGGTATTGGTTTTAAATACTATTTTCATGAAAGCCTTAGTATGAGTATTGAAGGAGGAACAAGGATCACAAAAACTGATTTACTAGATGGGTTTGGGGGAAAAAATGATCCAAATCCCAGAAACGATGTTTATTTTATTATTGGAGCTAAAATTAATATTCAGCTACAGACAAATTATAAATATAATCGGCACCTGAAAAGAAAATAGTTGTATTCTAATTAATCTATTTTAATATGTATAAACAACAATTAATACCTTACATGCGTTTGATATTTGATTAACAAGCTTTTTAGTTTTACATTACTTTTTTTAACTAAACAAACCAACCTGCTTCAATAACCGTTAGGCAAAGTTTTAATTGACCAAAAACTTGAGATAGTTATTTTAAGTCGAAAGATTTGATTTAATAATAATGAATTCCTCCTTAATTTTAGGTATAAATGAAAATAATAGAATTGATCTTCTGTATTTTCAAATCTAAAATTGATTAATTCTCCTCTTTTTTTGCTCAAAAAACTCCTCTGTTTTAATTCATTCTTTCTAATATTCTTTAATTCAATAAGTGATTTCCATTAAGGTGGGTAATTGTTGAAATAGCTTTAATCAATTATCAAAATTATCTTTTTATAACATTATGTTATTCACCATTGGAAAAACACAATTTAGTAATGATAAGAAAATGATATAAATAATTGAATATTTTAGTATCGCATCTTTTAAATATGCCCTTTTCTCTAATTAAAGGACTTTTTAAAGTATAGTTCACCCCGTCACTAATTGCGATTTTCTATTTTAAGTAAAAGGGATTCATTATAAAGTAGAAGCTAGTTTTGTATCATATTTTTTTATTAACAATTTTAGTTTGTGACGTGGAAAACTATAAATAGCTATTTAAAATTAACTTTGTTCAAATAAAATAATGAAATTCCGAATCGCTGGTTGAATTTCTTATTTTTAATAAAAACCCGGCTTTTTAAGCTGGGTTTTTTTGTCTATAAACAGTAGTAAGCATTAAAAAACAATAATAAAAATCTACTTTATGGAAACTGAAACTTCAATTAGCATTTTCGATTCATTAAAAGTTTTTAAAAACCACGAGGATTATTTCAAAACCATAGGTAAACTAGAAAAGCCTGGAAAATGGATATTAGGCCAATTTCTTACCATTAGCTTGTTTATTTTTATCTATGGTTTTATTATGGGAGTTTACCATAGTGTATTCCAAGGTTTTTCTGCAGGCCTGAAACTTTGGATACTGTTCTTTTCCAGTATTCTTATTTGTTTTCCTTCCTTTTATGTAATTCAATTAATACTGGGCTCTCAAATAAAGCTCAAGCAGGTTGTAATCATCATTCTAAGCGGTTTCGTGATGACTTCCTCAATCATGTTATCTTTTTCACCAATAGCCATTTTTTTTATGATTACAGGAAATAATTATAGTTTCCTAAAGCTGCTTCACGTAGGTATTTTTATTTTTTCCGGAGTGTTCGGGATGAAAATAATTGTTGAAGCTTTAATGTATTCCTGTGAAAAAGAAAACATCTATCCTAAAACAGGAGTGACAATTTTTAGAGTATGGATAATTGTACTGGCATTTGTAGGGATACAACTGGCCTGGAATTTAAGACCATTTTTGGGAGATCATGACCGACCTTTTGAGTTTGTAAGGGAGCAGGAAGGTAATTTTTATACTGCAATAATTCATTCAGTAAGGGATCTGGTTGTAGGAGATAATAAAAAATCATACAAACCAAAACCAATTCAGTAAGGTATTGCTAAATCGAGTGAAACCAAAGTTGATTCTGTCCTTATTTATCTGAATATAAAAGATTCAAAAGAATTGGTGGTGGCTGAAAAAGGGGATAGTGCTATTTCCAAAAATTTAAGTAGTAATTCAAAATTAACCGTATATTATTTTGCCATAAAAGACTGATAGAGAGATTACTATTTTTCGGAAATAATAGTACCCGGTGTGGGGCACAGGTGCTTAAATGAAGAGTAACTACAACTTGAATTCCCAAATTTCAAATCTTTTCTATTTTTGAAAGAGGATTAATTAACGGAGTTCCACTTTAAAATTAAGGAATAAGACAAATGGATGGTGATATAATGACATTAGAGGAGGTAGCTAATTATCTGAAATTAAAACCTCAAACCATATATACCTGGGCACAAAATGGCAAAATTCCAGCTGCCAAATTAGGAAAAGAGTGGCGTTTTCGGAGGACCATTATAGATGAATGGTTTAATCAACATATAGATGAAAAATTTAAATCGATAGCAGAAGCAGCCCGTAAAAAAGGAAAATAGCTGGTTTTAAAGCTTTTAAGAGCTACTTGGAAGAAATACACAAAAAATCAAATATTACCGGGAATCACTTAGGTTGCTAAAGTGGACCTTTAGAAAAAAATAATATTATTTTAACATAAAATTTTGTTATTAAAATAAAACAAGTGTTAACTGGTTACGTTTTTGTAATATTTTAAGTTAGAATGAAACTTTTTTTAGGTCGCTTTGATTAAGAAAGTAACTATTGTTAATTATCACTACTAGCTAGCTATGCAAAATATTAATCCATCACAAAAGAACAAAGAATGGTTGAGGAAGCTGGATTTCCTAAGGGAAGAATATCAATACTTTATTGATAAACTGAACTATCTGTCTTCTCAAAGCCTGGATGATCGTCTAAATAAAATTATTTTTCAGTTTAGGAGTAGATTAAATTTTAATTTGGAAAAAATTAATAAGATAAAAATGGATCTTAATAATCAGAATAGTCCAGACCAGGTTTCGGAAGTTTTGATTGATTATCCTGTTTTTAAAAAAGAATTTAAGTCTTTATTAGATGCCTTACAGGCGCAGGCTGCATAAGCCAACAATTTATTAAAATGGAAAGAGACCAGTCAATAAACAATAATTGGCTGGTTTTTTTTATTGAAAAGTTTTGTGTTTATCCATAATTCTTAATGGGAGATTGCCCTGCTTTAATAATGAAATTCCAGCTTTTCCATGCAAATTATTTTTATTTTGTAGGCAATATTGCCGAATCCGGTGCCTGCCTGGTAGATAGGCCGTTGCCTTTCCAGGAAAGGCAACGCATTTATCAACTTCAGCTTCTACTACTTCTTGGGGTAATCCAGTTACTTCTTTTACAAAACTAATCGCCTGGTTTCTTGTGAATTGATTGGTATGAATGTCAATATCAACAATAGCCTTTGCCGCATAAAGTAGTTTCCATTGTATTAATCCTAGTTTTACAATTTGATCCTTAATCAATTTATTTTCAATAGCCAGATCAATTGAATGAATTTTCCATCCTTCCTTAAAAGAGTTAAATTCCATAAATTTCCTAAACTTAGGTAAATCATTTTGAGAAATAGAAACCGATTTTTGAAAGTGGGTGCCTGGAAAAACTTCTGTAATACCAATTACTGGTAAAAGATAGCTTGGAGATTTTTTTATTAAGTCCAGGTTTAAAAATAGTGTTGCATCTCTCTTTTTAATTAAACTTCCTGGAAAGTAGTAGCTAAGTCCCCAGAACTTTTCATACATCCTATCCATAAATTCAATTTTGTAATCAAAAGTGTATTCAGTTCCAAAAATTGGTTTTTGGTTTTCCTGAAACATTAAATTTAAATCATCAAGCTTGGATAAAATCTCCTTTTTTAGATCAATATCATTCTTACTTTTAAATTTGTGATCTGAACCAATTTTATGCATCATAAAACAAAAAGATGAATCCGGATGAAAAGCATAATCTAATTCATTTATCAAATGCCTTGCATCTCTTTGTAGATTATTTATTTCCTCTGAAGCCCAATCCTGAATAACAACCAATGGTGTATCTAGAGTCATATTTTCCCCTATTTGATTATAATAATAGGTATCTCCATCGCTGTTTTTCCAAACTCCAACATCCTCATTTGCATGATCTTTTAATACCTCAAGTTTGATTTTCAAATCCCGAAAGGCACGAATTACATTTTCTTCAATCTCTACTTTAGCTTCATAAAGTAATTCGTTTTTAGCGTCAGTAGTAAGTATTTCATTTTGAGATATTTTGGTCTTAAAATCTTTAAAAATGAAATTGTTTTGGATAGAATCAGATAAGAATACATCAATTTGTTTGATCATATGATCAAGCATGAATTTAGGAGGCACTGCCTCAAAAATTTCCTTAATCATGATATCTTCTATGGTCTGATCAATTTTTGTTCTTATTCCGGAAAGTCTGTGCAGGTAATTTTCTGCATCTCTCAAATTAGTAATTTTATGGGACTGATTTAGGAATAATGGCAATTGCATATGCACACCATTTATATGATCAATTGGAAATTCATAATGTGGAAATTGTTGGCTGAAAATCCTTTTCTCCAGATAATAATCGAGAATATCAGAAGTCAGTAATTGTTGAGGGGTTTGTTTCGATCTTTTGTAACTTCTTAAAAGTTCAAATGATTTTTTTACCTCCTCCATATCTTCTGCGAATTTCGAACTGGAAATATTGTTGAGAGAAGCATTGTGAGAATATATTCCAAAGCTTTCCAGCAATTGAGTTTCTGTTGAAAACTCGGGATGTCTCAGGCTATAATTTAAGAACATTTTTTCAAAAAAATGATCAATAGAAAAAGGTTTGTACCAAATTAAGTTTATTATCCAGCCTATACTTAAGAGCAAAACCACTAAAATGCTTCTTTTTAATAATTTTGGAATATTGATAGGGAAGTAATCCATATTTATTTACCTTATAAGCTAAAAAAATGCTTTTAAAAAAACTAGTTATAAAAAATTAACTTTGAGTTTTAACGGCAAATACATAAAATACTTTTTTAATCATTAAATAATTATAATCTTCTGCTAGAAAGGACTTGAAAAGTGTGCTGAGAGGAAAAGGGATGAAATTTTGAAACAACATTTGATCTTAATGTTATTTAGTTTAATCTGGTGATTTTTTTTAATAAATTTGTCTGCAATTAGAAGGTTTGTGAAAAAAAATCCAAATCCGAAAGAATGTTGGTTCTAATAATATTTTTTTGGTTTTTTACTTTAAAAGAAGATTTATTACAAACTCCTCAAATTTTCATAGTTTTTAGCTTACATTTCAGGAGAATTTTTTTGCTTTATAATGAACAAAATCCTTACAGAATATTCATCATGGTATATAATAATTTGCCTATTAGTAGGCTTAGGCTATGCTTTTTTACTTTATCAAAAAAAATCTCCATGGAGCAAAAGAGTTAATTGGTTTTTATTCGGTGTTCGTTTTTTCTTTGTTTCTTTAATTTGTATTCTAATTCTTGGCCCCTACACAAAGCAGGTGATCAATTACTATGAAAAGCCAACATTCGTTTTTGCCATTGATAATTCCCAATCTATTCCACTAGTTTCGGATTCTACAATTATTAAGGAAAGTTTGGATAAAATGAATGTACTTGCTTCGAAACTTAAAGAGAAAGAATATGAAGTAGAAATTCAAACCCTAAATAATTTTGATAAATTAGAGGTGTTTGATGGTATTTCATTTAATAGCAGGAATACTGATTTAAGCCGTTTGCTGAAAAATATTCAAACCCAATATGAAAATAAAAATCTGGCGGAAGTAATTTTATTTTCGGATGGGATTTACAATCAGGGAATATCTCCGGAGTTTTCCCCGTATAGTATGAACATATCGACTATTGGTATTGGTGATACTATGCCTCAGATAGATATTAACCTCAAAACTGTTTATTCTAACAAAATTGCTTATTTGGGGAATAAATTTCCATTGATTGCTGAGGTGCTAAACACTGGTTTTGGTGGAGAAAAAGCAATTGTTCTTTTACAGCAAAAAGGGAAAGAACTGGAAAGAAAGGTAATAGAATTTTCGAGTGATAATGGAATCCAAAATGTAGATTTTCTTGTGGAAGCCAATGAGGAAGGAATGCAACATTATGTAGTCAGGGTGATTCCTATAAATGGTGAATTTACGACTGAGAATAATATAAAAAATGTTTATATAGATGTACTTGATAGTAAGGAGAAAATTTTGCTATTGGCTGCTGCTCCTCATCCAGATATAAAGGCGATAAGAAGTATTGTAGAAAAGAATAAAAACTACGATTTTGAGGTCTATATTCCAGGGTTAACACCTAACGCAGACCAGAATTTTAAAATAGATGAAAAATATGATTTGGTAATTTTTCATCAGGTTCCTAACCTTAGAAGGGTTGGGAATAATTTATTACAAGAATTTAAAAAACGTGGGGTAGCTACCTGGTTTATTGTTGGAAATCAGACAGATATAAACTTCTTTAATAGCAATAATCAGGTAGTAAGTATTATTACCTCAGGAAGACAAACAGATAAAGTAACTCCAGATTACAATAACGGATTTAATAAATTTACTTTTGATAATGAGAAAAAAGCTGTTTTGGCGAAATCTCCTCCAGTGACAGTGCCTTTTGGAAACTTTGAATTATCAGGAACAAGTGAAGTAATTCTTTACCAAAAAGTAGGAAGTATAGTGACAAACAAACCTATGTTGGTAGTGAAGGAGCAAGAAGGATTAAAAAGCGCTGTTCTTTTAGGTGAAGGTATTTGGCAATGGAAATTACAAGAGTTTGCCATCAATAATAATAATGAAGCTTTTGATGATATGGTTGGTAAATTAATTCAATATTTATCTACCAAAGAAGATAAGAGAAAATTTCGTGTTTATCCTTCTTCAGATGAGTTTTTTGATTCAGAAACTGTATTTTTTGAAACAGAAGTTTACAATAATATTTATGAAAAAATTTACGGTCAGAAGATTGATCTTCAAATTACCAACGAGGAAGGTGAGACTACTAACTATAATTATGTAAATAATAATACAAGCTTTAGATATGCTGTAAATGACCTCAACCAGGGAATTTATAAATTTAGGGCTTCAACTGTATTAGAAGGGAAAACGGAAGTAAGTAGTGGAGAATTTACAGTTAAAAAGATGGAAATTGAAGCTATTAACACCACCGCTAATTTTAATTTACTAAAGAATCTTGCGAATCAAACCAATGGTGATTTTTATAATGCAAGGGAAATTGACCAATTGGAATCCAGATTACTTGAAAAAAATATTCCTGATATTATCCACACTCAGGAAGAATTTAAGGAAATCCTCAATATAAAATGGCTGATTATTTTATTGTTAGGTTTGGCAACTTTAGAATGGGTATTAAGAAAAGTAAAGGGAGCTTACTAATCATTCTCCCTTTTAATTTATTTTACTTCTACTGCACTTTCTTGCTATTCAATAGGGATTTTTCTGATTTTAATATTTAGATAGGCAAATAAGATGGTCATTAATGGACTAATGATGCAGAAAAAACAGAAAGGGGCGTATACTGCAGTTGCAATCCCCAACACTGATGATTGAGCAGCTCCACAAGTGTTCCAAGGTACCAATACAGAAGTTACTGTTCCTGAGTCTTCTAAGGTTCTGCTAAGGTTCTCAGGCATTAATCCTCTATCCTTATACGTTTTTGCAAACATTCTTCCTGGTACTACAATCGCAAGATATTGATCAGATGCTGTTACATTAAAAAAACCACATGTAACAGCTGTAGATGCTATTAAGGAACCAGTAGAATTGGCAAGTGAAATAATAACTTCTGTAATTCTTCCCAGTAAACCGCTTTTTTCCATTATTCCGCCAAAAATCATAGCACACATAATCAGCCAAATTGTTCCCAGCATTCCTGCCATCCCACCAGATGATAATAAATCATTTACTTCAGCGCTATCGGTAACAATAGAAATATCACCATAAATGGATAACATAACCCCTTTATAAATGGCTATCCAGCTTAAATTTTCAGCTTCAGCTACCTGAATCAATATGTCTTGTTGGAAAAATATAGCGAACAATCCTCCTAAAATGGTTCCTGCCATTAGTGCAGGGATTGCGGATACTTTTTTTATGATTAGAATAAATACAACAACAGGTACTACAAATAGAATAGGAGTGATGTTGAATGCTTTATCAATGGCCTCAAGCATAGGGGAAATGTCAGCCGGAGCACTTTCGTCTGCTACAAAAAAACCAAGTATTAAGAAAATAATTAAGGTAATGCTTATTGAAGGAATTGTAGTATAAGCCATATAACGTATATGGGTAAACAAATCCGTGCCAGCTACAGCAGGTGCCAGATTTGTAGTGTCAGATAACGGAGACATTTTATCGCCAAAATAGGCTCCTGAAATAATTGCCCCAGCTATCAAACCATCTTCAATTCCCAAAGCTTTGCCAATCCCAAGCAAAGCAATTCCAATAGTTGCAATGGTAGTCCATGAACTCCCCGAACCTAAAGATACAATTGCACAAATAATACATGCAGCAAATAAAAATATGGTAGGATTTAATATTTGTAAACCATAATAAATAAGCGCTGGAACGATTCCACTTAGTAGCCATGTGCCTGTAAGAGAGCCAATTAATAAAAGGATTAAAATTGCTGGCATTGCAGATTGAATGCTACTGACAGCTCCCTTTAAAAGTTCTTCCCAAGTGAACCCTAACCGGGATGCAACAATAGCAGCTACTGCTGCAGAAAATAATAAAATGATTTGATTTGAACCCTCTAATCCTGCATCACCAAATATAAATTTGACATTAACAAAAAGAAAAATGACGAGGAAAATAATAGGTATTAGGGCTTCTATTAATGTTGGTTTACGTTTAGCGTAGCTCATTCTGCTCCTTATGTGGTTATATTAATTCTCCAAATTAGATAATAAATCGCTTAAGGAAAAAATATGAACCAGTACTTTTTACTAAAAAAATAGGGAATTAGCCAATTATTAAACAAAATTCAAAATATGTAAACTGTAACTTATCAAATAAAATTTAGCGGATATTTTTTCTTCTGTTTCTACGGTAATCTTCAAAAATTAAATTGCCCAGGCCTTTAAGGCTACTATAATAGGCATTTCCATTATTTACTTTGGTGAATTCTTTTACAAATTCTTTCAAATATGGATCAGATGCTATCATAAAAGTAGTGATGGGGATTTTAAGCCTTCTACATTGGGCAGCCAATGTGAGTGTTTTATTTAATATTTTATTATCTAGTCCAAAACTATTTTTATAATATTTGATGCCTTCCTTTATGCAAGTAGGTTTGCCATCGGTAATCATAAATATTTGTTTGTTCCTGTTTTTCCTTCTTCTTAAAAGATCCATTGCCAGTTCTAATCCTGCAACAGTATTGGTATGGTATGGACCAACCTGCAAATAAGGGAGATCTTTTATTTTTATTTGCCAGGAATCATTTCCAAATACTATGATATCCAGCGTATCTTTTTTATATTTTGTGGTGATTAATTCAGCAAGTGCCATGGCTACTTTTTTAGCTGGGGTTATCCTATCTTCCCCATAGAGAATCATAGAATGGCTAATATCAATCATTAAAACAGTAGAGGTTTGGGCTTTGTATTCCTTTTCTACAACTTCTAAATCATTTTCAGTGAGCATGAACTTGCCCATTCCATGATTAATTTGAGCATTCCTGATAGAATCAGTAAGAGAAATTTGGTCTAAAGTATCCCCAAACTGGTATTCCCTTAAGTCTGCACTAAGTTCATCCCCACTATTACCAGAATAGGTAGTGTTATGGTCACCTTTATTGCCCTTTTTCAATTTCCCGAAAATCTCTTCCAGGGCACTTTTTCTGATTTTTTGCTCGCTTTTAGCAGAGATTTTAAATTGCCCGTCTTCATTCTCATTTTCCTGGATATAACCTTTATTTTTTAAATCATCTATAAAATCGCCAATACCATATTCTCCATTAGTCAGGTTATATTGTTTATCAAGGTTAGTTAACCAGCTTAAAGTTTCAGAAACATTTCCTGAAGTGATGGTAAGTAATTGCATAAAAATATCTAACAAATTGTCAAATTGACTTTTTTGCTGATCTGATTGGGGGGTAAAATCTGTAAACCTAAAACCTAGCATAAGTTAATTGGATGTTATGGACAATGTAAAGTTAAAATAATTAAAGTGGATTAGTTAGAACACAACTAATTTATGTAGAGTTAGGTTCAAGATTTTTCTTTAAGTCTAACACAAAATTTAGAAGTGAAAAGCAATCTGGTGTTTTCAGGTTTTAAGTTGTCTTGTATCTGCAAAAAAATCTTGTCATTAACATATGAGATTTTTTTGTTAGGGAGCATGATCATAACCGTATATTTTTTTATAAATTTGCGGGTTGTATTTCCAAATCAGTTGGGAAAATTGATTTTTTGGCTTTACACCCAATAAGGCTAAAATGGGAAAATCGAGTAAATTAAATCAAAATCTAATTTTTTAATCTCTTTTGGTATTTGCTAATTAGTATTTATAAATATAAATTTGCAGCCTTCCAAAGGTATTGATAATTAGAGTATTATAAACTTATTTTAAAATTTAAAGACGTGACAAAAGCAGAAGTAATCGCAGAAATCTCAACACAAACTGGCATTGATAAAGGTGATGTAACAGCCTCTATAGAAGCTTTTTTTAAGGTTGTGAAAAATAAAATGTCGGAAGGGGAAAACATTTATGTAAGGGGGTTTGGTAGTTTTGTGAATAAAAGAAGGGCCAGTAAAGTTGGAAGAAATATTTCAAAAAACACTGCTATTGTTATAGGTGAGCACTATGTGCCAAGCTTTAAGCCATCAAAATCTTTCGTAGAAAAAATTAAATTAAGCGATAAAGTAAAACTCGCTAATCAGTGATAACCTACGTTTAATGTACAAATCTCAATATATTGTTATCTCAGTTGCCATAATCATGATTATTGGCTTAGCGCTGTTGCCCAGGGTGGTTGTTGATAATGATAAAATTCTTTCAGAGGAACAAGTATCAGGAGAGGCTCACAGTGATCCCGACAATGAAGAGGGTATTCTGGCTGAAGATTATGAAAAGATTTCAAAATCAATTCAATCTTTTTATGGATCAAAATCTAAAGAAGAGAAAGCAAGCATATTAGAGGAAATTATCGGAGAGTTCAAAGCAATAAATAGATATGATTCCGCTGCTGTGTATGCAGAATATTTTGCAATTGAATATCCGGAGGATAATAATTTTCAAAAAGCAGGTGAGATTTATTTTGAAGCGTTTACCTTTGCATTTGATTCGGAGAAAAAGAAAAGGTTGGCAGTGAAAACCAGAGAAATTTTTCAACGAGTATTGGACAATAATCCTGGGTTATTGGACTTAAAAACTAAAATAGGATTAACATACATGTCATCAGAGAACCCTATGCAGGGTATAATGATGATAAGGGCAGTTTTAGAGCAAGATCCTGATAATGAACTTGCAATATCAAATATGGGAGTTTTAGCCATGCAATCAGGCCAATATAATAAAGCTTTAGCTAGGTTTCAAAAGTTAATTGAACTCAACCCTCAGGATATGCAAGCCAGATTCTATCTTGGAGTTTGCTACAAGGAATTAGGTGAAAAAGAGAAGGCAAGGGAAATATTAAATCTTGTGAAGTCTCAGGAAAGTAATCCCGATGTACTGTCAATGGTAGATAAAGTATTATCTGAAATAGATTAATAATAGCATTTTAGGGTAAAATACCTGATAAATTATAAATAAGAAATTAAATATTTTAAACTTAAAAGAATACGATTATGCCGTGCGGAAAAAAGAGAAAGAGACATAAGATTGCTACTCATAAAAGGAAAAAAAGACTAAGAAAAAACAGACATAAGAAAAAAAGTAACTAGTCTGAGATTGTATTAATTGCCTGATTTAAAAAAATAGGTAATTTCATCTTCGGCTTTTTAAGATCAGAATGATTTTAAAAAGCCGAAGAATTTTTAATTCAAGATGAAAATCACCCCTGGCTCAGTTTTTTGGAGCGACTATCAAATATACTATTTCCATGGGATTTAATTTTTTAAATCCTTATTTCATATCTGTTCCAAAAGCATCAAATAATCTATTAAAAGCCATGTTGATATATTCATCATTTAATTTAAATTTAGTTATACATACCTAAGAATGAGTAATGAATTAGTAATAAATTCTTCTCAAAATGGTGGTCGTATAGCTTTGCTAAAAGACAAAAGTCTGGTTGAACTTCATTATGAAAATGAAGAAAGCAAGTTTTCTGTAGGAGACATTTATCTTGGTACTGTCAAAAAAGTTGTACCTGGTTTAAATGCTGCATTTATTGATATTGGATACGAGAAAGATGCATTTTTGCACTATTTAGATTTAGGTCCAAATGTAAAATCATTAATTAAGTTTATCAGATTTATTCAATCTACGAAAAAGGATCCAAATCATAAGCTTGGAGAGTTTAGGATGGAACCTGAAATTGATAAGCTTGGGAAAATTAATGAAGTATTTAAGCAGAATCAAAAAATAATGGTCCAGGTAGTTAAGGAACCCATTTCAACAAAAGGGCCTAGACTATCTTGTGAACTTTCAATTGCCGGAAGATATTTGGTATTAGTGCCATTTTCTAGTGCAATTAATGTTTCCAAAAAAATTACAGACCAAGCAGAACGCAAAAGACTCCTAAGATTAATTTCTTCTATTAAACCAGACAATTTTGGTGTGATTATCAGAACAGTAGCTGAAAAAAAAGAAGTTGCTGAGCTGGATAGAGACCTCCGAGACCTAGTTAAAAAATGGGAATTGGGATGTAAAGCCCTTACAAAAGCAAAACCAAGACAAAAAGTTATTGGTGAAATGAACCGGGCAGCCTCAATGTTGAGGGATATTCTTAATGAAAGTTTTGATAGCATTACAGTAGATGATGCCACAGCTTTTGAGGATATCAGAGGATACATAAAAACTATTGCACCAGAAAAAGAAAAGATAGTAAAGCATTATAACGGTAATGCCAAAATTTTTGAGAATTACGGAATTGAAAAACAGCTTAAATCGCTGTTTGGACAAACGGTAAGTTTACCGAATGGAGGTTATCTTGTAATAGAACATACAGAGGCACTTCATGTTATTGATGTAAACAGTGGTAATAAATCCAATTCAGAATCTGATCAGGAGACCACTGCATTTAATGTGAATAATGAAGCTGCAGCAGAAGTTGCAAGACAACTGAGGTTGAGAGATATGGGTGGAATCATTGTAGTTGATTTCATTGATATGAAAAAAGCGGATAACCGGAAGAAAATTTATGACCAAATGAAAACGGTTATGAAGGACGACCGGTCGAAATATACAATTTTACCGCTTACCAAGTTTGGGTTAATGCAAATTACCCGACAACGTGTAAGACCAGAATTGAATATTGTAACTAAGGAAACTTGCCCTACTTGCAAAGGTTCTGGAAAGATTGCTGCTTCAATCACTATTTCAGATCAAATTCAAAGCGATTTGGAATATATTATCTCAAAACAAAATGAGAAAAAAATAACTATTGTTTTGCATCCTTATTTACATGCATATTTAACAAATGGTTTTTTCTCGGAAAGAATAAATTGGTTATTAAAATACCATCAATGGATAAACCTTGTTAAAGATTCTTCTTTGGGGATAAATGAGTACATTTTCCTTAATAAAAGAAAAGAAAGGATTGAGATTTAACAACAAGAAAATTTTAGAAATAAAAAAGACCTTGAATTAATTTTTCAAGGTCTTTTTTATTTGTGCCCTTTCTTCAACCAGGTTTTTTAAGGTATCGATCCATAAAGGAGAATCATTCAGGCTCTCTACCAACTGAACTTTTTCTCCTCCATGTTCTTCAAAAATTTCCTGGTACTCTTCTCCAATTTCGATAATGGTTTCAAGGCAATCAGCGGTAAATGCAGGACTAAAAACTAATAATTTTTTATTCCCTTTTTTTGCTTGTTCCTCAACAATATAATCTGCGTATGGCTCTAACCATGGGTCTCTTCCTAACCGAGACTGAAAGCCAACTGTATATTTTTCCTGAGGAATTCCCAATTTGGAGGCAAGATTTCTGGCTGTGGCATAACACGTTGCTTTGTAGCAAAATTTATTTTCATCTGTTATCTCATTTTCGCAATCTCGATCCGAACATAAACCTTCTTCATAAACTTTATCCACCTGCCTTTCAGGTAAACCATGAAAACTAAACATTACGTGGTCAAATTCTTCATGGTTGTATCGTTTCCCTTTTTCCACCAAAGCTTCAATAAAATTTTCATCGTCATAATATTGGCTTATTACACTGATCTCAGGAATTACCCACCATTTACTAATGATTTCCATAGCTTTTTGATGAGCGGAACCTGTAGAGGAAGAGGCATATTGAGGGAACATTGGAACGATAATAATTTGCGAGAAATTCATCTTTTTCATTTTCTCCAAAACCATTTCAAGACTTGGATTTTTATACCGCATAGCAAGTTCTACATGATAATTTTCCCCTAGTTTTTCCTGCAGTAATTTTTGCGCACTTTGAGAATAAAGAAGAAGAGGAGAACCTTCATCAGTCCACAGTTTTTGATATATTTTAGCAGATTTTGGAGCTCTGAATGGTACAATAATTAGGTTGACTAAAAATTTCCTTGATAGCCATGGGATGTCAATTACCCTTGGGTCATTTAAAAATTGAGATAAATAACTCCTGACTTTTCCTGTGCTTGGATCATCAGGCGTTCCTAAATTCACCAATAATACCCCTATTTTATTACTCATTTTAATTAAATTAAGCGGTAATTATAAAAATTTGAAAACAAAAAAAGCTTCCAGATATAGAAGCTTTTTAAAATTGCAATTTTATTATTTTATCCTACCAATTCTGCATAAGCTTCGCTACTTAAAAGTTCTTCTACAGAAGAAATGTCAGAAATTTTAATTTTTATCATCCAACCAGCTCCATATGGGTCAGAATTA
>JAHQVQ010000141.1 GCA_019634305.1 Flammeovirgaceae bacterium
CAAAGTCCACAGCCAAGGCTCCCGGATCGGCAATTCCAGGGCAACCTGCTTCAGATATGACTCCTATATTTTCATTTCTTGGGATTTTCCCAAAGTAATCTGCTATTTGGGCTGTTTTTGTATTTTTGTCCAATCGAAAAAAAATCAATTCCCTTATATTTAGATCAAGTTTTAAACTGCTTATATACCGCCTGGTAGTTCGCTCATTTTCTACAAAGTAATACTTTGTCTCCGAAATTATTTTTTTGATAATTGGCGGAAAAAATTCTAAACTATGATTTCCTATTGGACTCGGAATAAGGTATAATTTCATGTCTCATAAAGATTGAAAAGCATTAATTTGGCAATATTAAACGGTTGGTAAACAGGGACAAAATAGAAGACTTAATTTTTTAAAGTGATGGAAAAGAAAATTGGAATAAGTTTATGTGGAGGAGGAGCCAGAGGGATTGCCCATATTGGAGTGCTCAATGCGTTGGAGGATGCAGGCATAAAAATTTCAATCATTTCCGGATCGAGTATGGGAGCAATTGTTGGGACAATGTATGCGGCAGGAATTCTCCCACTTAAAATGCTGGAAATCGTTTCTGAAACCAGTTTTGTGAAAATATTTGGCGGATTTAGTCTGCCTAAAGGAGGTCTTTCAGAATTAACTTTTTTAAGGAAAATGCTAGCTAAGCATATCTCCTATTCCAAATTCGAAGAGTTGAAAATCCCTTTTCATGTATGCACTTCAAACCTCAATACTGGTAAATTTCAAATATTTTCAAAAGGAGAATTTATTGAGCCTGTAATCGCCTCATCAGCCATTCCCTTAATTTTTAATCCTGTTACTATTAATAATCAAGTCCATGTGGACGGAGGTGTTTTAAATAATTTACCAGTTGAGCCACTTTTAGGAAATTGTGATTACCTTATTGGAGTTAATGTAAATCCTCATGGGGAAATAGAAGATGTAAAAGGTCTGAGGGAAATTGGGGAAAGGGTATTTGATCTTACAATATGGAATAATGTGGAAAGTCGGCTAAAACTTTGTAACCTGGTGATTGAACCTAATCAGGTTTTTTCTCATCATATTTTTGACTGGCCAAAAGCCAAACAGATTTTCTACTATGGATACTTTTCCGCAAAAGAGAAAATTAATGCTATTAAAAAGGACTTGGGAATCAATTCTTAAAAGCAATAAAACGGGAAAATAAAAAAATGGAACCATTATAGCCAGATAAGAACGGGGTTTTAATATAATTGCCCAATTAATTTATACAGAGCCAATCATAATAAAAGCAGCCCAGAAAATAGGATCTTTATATTCTTCTCTCAATTCTTTTTTTGCTTCAATAAATGCTGTTCTTTTATCCATTTTCTTATCCAGCCAGTTTCTGTAGAAATACAACATCAACTTCTGAGTGGCTTCATCCGAAACTTTAAACAAACTCATAATAATAGAATTTGTCCCAGCAACCAATAATGCTCGTTGAAGCCCATAAACCCCCTCACCTACTTTATTTTCTCCCCTACCAGTTTCACAGGCACTTAAAATTACCAATTCGGTATTATCAAGATTTAGCCCCATGGCTTCATAGGCAGTCAACACCCCATTTTCCTTGTTGAAACCGTAAACATTTCCACCTTCCATTAAATCACCAGCATTTTTCAATAAAAGCCCTGATCTAAGAAGTGGATTATTTACAACCTTTTGGTTATCAAGAATGTTTTCTTTATTGATTTCTGAATCTGGCAGGAAAAATCCGTGTGTGGCAATGTGAAATATTTTTGGGCTTTTTAATTCCTTTACTTTTTCCTCTGTTGCCTGATTGTGCATATAAGAAACTGGTACTTCACCTGCATCAGACTTCAGGAATTCTTCCAGTTTTTTCACCTCTACCATAGTCCCCGGAAGCTGAGAAATTTTCCGATCATTATAAATATCAAACTCCGCTTCTTTTAAATCTTTATAGAAAACTGGGTTTCCAAATAGTGCTACTTCATTGCTACTAGAATTTCCTTCAAGATTTTCTCCCTCTTTCACCAAATCCTTTGTATTACTCACCAATACAATATTATTATGGTCAATTACAAAATTTCCATCTGTATGAACCATTGCTTCCAAGTTTATCTGGTTAAAAACCCCTTCACTAGAAAGGTAAATTTTAGAACTTTCCGGCAACGCATCATGAATTGGCTTCCAATAATTGGTATAAGAGTTATCATCCTGTATATTATAAATAATACAATATCTGTAATATCGTAAATAACTAGTTTCAAGCAAATTACTATTTGGAAGTGAAATTAATTGAGGTTTTTTGCTTTTTGGAGTGATGATTAAAGCTGAATAAACAATCGAGTCCGTAAAGGTTTTATCAAAATAATGATGTCTGATAATTTCCACAGCAGCTTCATCTGGTTTTAAAGCTTTCTTCACATCCTCCCAAGTAGTCTCTTTTTTCTTTTTCTCAAAAAAGTTGGATTGTGCACTCAACTCTTTTTCTACTTCCTCAATTTCCTTAACCAGTTGTTTAATATCTATTTCCTCTTCCTTTAGCTGCTCATTATTCATTGCCAAAGCCTTAGTAAGATCTTCTTTTTTATTAATCCAGGATTCATAGTTTTTGATAAGGGTAGAATCATTACTATTTAATATCTGATTTCTCACTTTAATAGATGAACTTAACAGCAAAGATTTGGTTTCAAGCGTATTATTATAAACCTGACCAATCAATTTTTTTCCCTTTCTTTTATCTGCCTGCGAAAACACAAGATTGGTATAGAAATCATAATCATGTTTCATCAATTGCCAATATTTTGCTTTTTCTCTTTCGCTAAGTGCTGGGAAAAATTCACTAATATTATTTCTATACTTTTTCAGAACTTCATCAGTGTATTTTTTTGATTTTTTAAATTCGCCCAACAAATAATAAGATCTTCCTAGTTTTGCAGTAGATTTAATGTATGAAGGATGCTGTGTATTAAATATTTTGGAATATGATTTTCTTGAATCTTCAAAATACCCTTTTGCCTCCTCAAAATCTTCCTTCTTTATTTCAATATCTCCAATCAACATTTCAATTTCTGCACTATTGATATTCAGAGAAGTTCCTAGTTTTTGGGTCCAGATATTATCGGCTGTTTTCAATCTTGAAAATGCCAAATCCAGTTTCTCATTTTCAGTATTTACAAGTGCCAGATTCTTTAGAGATTCTGCAAAAATAGGATTATTTTCTCCTAGGTTTTCTGAAATAATTTTATTCGATCTCTCTAAAAGTTTTTCAATTTCATCAAGGTCTTCTCCATTATAAAATTTGGTAAGTGCCAGTTGAGTATAAGAATTAGCCAGCTCAATATGATGTTTTCCAAAAAGATTTTCCTCAATACCGATTACCCTCCTGATATTATCTTCAGCAGACTCATAATCACCAATAGCATTATCAATAATGGCTTTTATCAATAAACTTTCTGTGACTTGATAAGAAGAATCTCCAAAAATATTTTCGGCAATTTTTTGAGCTTTATTCACCAAATCCTCAGCCTCCACGTACTCTCCATGAATCTGAGCTAGCCTTGCCAGTTGATTGTAAGGAGTAATTAAAAATCGTGAGGAATCTCCGTATCTTTCCAACCTCACATCCACAGCTGCTTTAAGCATTTCTTCTGTTTGCTTAAATCTTTCAGTCTTTATATACAAATAGGCTAATTCATCTACAGCGGAGGAATTTGCTTTTGCATTGATAGATTTGTTATATAGTTTGCTTGATTTGGAAAGGAAAGATTGCGCCTGATCGAATAATCCCATCATGGCATAGTATCTGGCTGAAGTTTCCAAAGCCTGGGAATATTCGTAAGTTTTTGTTTTTTTGTTGTACTCAGTTTTAAAAATATCGAGCATCAAATTAATATTCCTGTCCGCCTCCCCAAAATCACCAACTTTCAAATCCAGGTCAATTAATCGCTCAAGGCTTATAGCATAATTGATATGTGATTTACCAAACTTCCCTTCATTAATGCCAACATATTTTTCAATTAAATTTCTGGCTTTTTCATATTGCCCAGTCAGTTCATAAAACCCAGCATATTGATTTAAAAACTTTCCGTAATCCACATGATTTTCGGAAATTTTATCTGATATAGCTCCGTAAAATGTTTTATCTATCAGACTATCTGCCAGTTCAAACTTATTGGTATAATTCAGGTAATAATCAGCCATATCCATTACCGCATATTGGTACTTTAGAGATTCTTCTCCATAAATGCCTTCAATGGTTTCCAGCTGTTTTTCCAGGTAAAAGAAAGCTTCGTCATATTCTTCATTCGCAATAGAAACATCATACAATTGTTCCAAAAGATTTACCCTTTCTTTATGGTTCATAGGTATTTTCCCCTCTGTTTCATACAATACTTTCAGGTCATTTAAAGAGGCTTCATAATTCCTATTATAGTAGTCTTTCTTAGCATCTAGTCTCACGGAAATACCATGTTGAGTTTTATCTTTTCCGAAATATTTTGAGGTGTTTGTCCGAAATTCCCATTGTTGTACCCGGCTTTTTCCATTATAAATATTAATATAATGATCAATCAGCGTCTCATGAATTTCCAGGAAAGTCTTATGTACAAGTCCCAATCTTCTTTCTGCAAGGAAGATATTTTTCTCTAGAGATTTTCTGATTTCAGTCTCGTCTTCCTCTTTGTCAATCATTAAAAGTGCTATGGCTTGTTGATTTTTGATGTAAGCCAGATCTTTATTATTCAAATTTGTTTTTATCCAGATCGAAGCCTCACTTAGTAATTGATGAGCTTTATCATAATTTCCTATTCGTCTTTGTAAATCCCCAGAAAGAGTCATTACCTCAGCATATTCCCGCTTCCTTCTTCTTTCTTGAAAAGGATTTAATTTCCTTTCCTCAAATCTGTTGGAAACTTCATTGTAATACTTTTCTTTACTTACTATCCGCTTCTTTTTTGCTTCCAACAATTCAGGCATTAGTTTTTCAGCTTCTGAAAAATCACCTCTTTCCATATGGATAGAAGATGCTATAAAGCACATTTGAGCTGTGAAGTAACTATCCCAGTTATTCCCATCCTTATCTATTTCTCCACCATTTTGTGCTAAAATATCTTTGGCAGTTTTCAAAAAGCTATCTGCAGTTTTAATATCAGAATAAAGGAGGTACAAATAGGCAGCATCAAGTACAGCTTTTCCATATAAAGTATTTTCCTTGCCCTTGTATGCTTTTTTCTTAAGTGTAACTGATATTACACTTTCAAACTCACCATATTCTCCTAAAGCTTCAAGGTATTTGGCTTTATATAAATTTGCCATTGCTACAGCCAATCCAATCTTTTTTTTGTTTAATTTTTGGATAGTAGCATCACATTTTTCCAAAGCCTTTTTATAGTTGCCTTCTTCATAATATCGCTCGCAAATCTCTAAGGCTCGCTCATAATTTTGGGCTTGGGTAAGACTGGAAAAAATGAATATAAAAAATAAGTTTAAAAATATGCGCATGGAATTCCTGGTTAAGCACTGACCTTATTTAAATAATAAAGGTCATTTTTTGATGTACCTGACAGTTGATTTCTCTCGAGTAAAAATCAATGCCAAACCATTAACGCAATTATGTAGAAATTCGTAAGTGGATTTCCGATTGGTTGAAAAAAAACTAGAAATAAAGCCAGAACATGAAAAATCCTTCACTTTTTACATCAGAGTAGGATTTTTTAGTTTTTTATTATACTTTTTTTAATTCCATGATGGTAATTTCAGGTGGCATTCCTATCCTTCCAGGAAAACCTAAATACCCGAAGCCCCTGTTTACATATAAATATTGTTCGTCTTTTTGATACAAACCTGCCCATTGCTCATACATATATTTTACCGGGCTCCACTGAAACCCGCCTACCTCAATCCCAAATTGCATCCCATGTGTATGGCCAGCAAACATGATATCAATATCAGGATATTTGGGTCTCACTTCAGCATCCCAATGGCTGGGATCGTGTGACAAAAGCAGCTTTACAGGAACATCTTCAGTGCCCAAGCAAGCTTCTTTCATTTTCCCATGTTTCGGAAACCTGGCTTTTGCCCCCCAGTTTTCAATTCCAATAATGGCTAACTTTTCACCATTTCGTTCTAAAACTTTATTTTCATTCATCAATAAGTTCCAGCCCATTATCCCATGAGAAGCCTTAAGGTTTTCAAGATTTTTAATCTTTGCCTGAGGTGTTTCCCAACTTACATAATCACCATAATCATGATTACCCAATACTGAATATACACCAAGTGGTGCTGTAACTTTTCCGAAAATATCAATATAGTCTTTTACTTCTGAAGCTTTATTATTCACCAAATCACCTGTAAAAAAAATGATATCTGGCTTTTGGTTTAAAATCATTTCCACTCCACCTTTCACTGCAGTTTTATTGAAAAAACTTCCAGAATGAATATCAGAGATTTGAGCAATTTTAATTCCATCAAATGAAGATGGTAGGTTGGGAAGATTAACAGTTTGCTTTCTGACTCGATAATCGTGAGCCCCCGAAATGATACCATAGGTCATTCCCACCACAGGAATTGAAGAAACAATTAATCCTGATTTTGCTAAAAATTCAGAACGGGAAATTCCATTGGTTGCTTCAGGTAGGTTTTCCTTAGTTCCTTTTGACCCGATACTACTAATTATCCACTGGCCCAATCGGATCAAATCATCAATCAATAGGAAGAAAACCATAAAGAGCTTGGAGAAATAATTAATAAATATTCCTACCATTATAAAGGTTCTCACATTCTTACCCACAAACTCCGGACTTAGGAAGTGATAGGTAAAAAAAGCACCTATAGTAATTACAGTTATCGCCCAGTAGATATAATTAATAATCCTTTTATTGGAAGCTGAAAGATCTTGCGAAACCGTCTTTATTCCCTGAAATACATAATAGTCAATAGCCACAAAAAGGAGCGCTACTATTCCCAAAAACACAATTTTTGACATATTTTATTAAATTGATGAAGGTAAGAAAACCCAATTTTTATTTCCATAAATGAAGTGATCAAAAACAAATTTAAGATTTCACTTTAAGTGCTTAAACACTTTCCACGGTCAAAAGTTCTGTCTGGTTTTATTTCTTATACCAGCGGTAATTATTCAATCTAAATTGTGGCTAGCCCTGGAAAAACTTCTTTAGGTGAATGAAAGCTTCCACATCTTCGTGCACCAGATATTTCACCGATTTATTTTGCCTTATCATCTTCCTGATAAAAGTTGCAGAGATCTCAATTTGTGGAGCTTCAAAAAAATGGACATTGGGATGATTTGCTAATTCAGAAGCTTCTGCATCCTTTCTTGGATAAACCAGTAAGCCATAATGTTCTAGAATAATTTCTGAATTTTTCCATTTTGGGAAATTCTTAAGATTATCCTCACCAATGATTAATCTGAATTCATGTTTAGGATATTTATCTGTCAGGTAAGTGAGGGTATCTACAGTGTAACTTGGTTTGGGCATCCCAAACTCTATGTCAGTTGCATTTAACTTAGGATTATCGGAAATGGCCTGTCTTACCATAGTCAGTCGATCCTGCTCATGTAACAGGTTACTGCTTTTTTTAAATGGATTTTGTGGTGAAACTACAAACCAAACCTGATTAAGATTGGCATACTCCACCACCGAATTGGCTATTATTAAATGTCCGATATGAATCGGATTAAAGGACCCAAAAAATAATCCTATCTTCATTTAAAGTATTTTTCCTGTTAAATTAAAAGAGTTTTTGAGATCTCCCGTTGAAACTCATCTTCATTCATAATAATCTCTTTGAGTGAAGAACGGTTGAGCAATTTTTGAAAGTAAAAGTTTTGGAAAATTTACGATGCTAAAAATTCATCCACCAGCTTTTGTGCATTTTCGAAAGCCAATTCCAGGGAATTATTTACCAGCACTTTATCAAAATACTTTTCGAAACTCAATTCGTATTCAGCTTTATCCGTTCTTTTCCTCAAACTTTCTTCTGACTCAGTTTTTCTAAAAGTAAGCCGCTCAATAAGTACCTCAATACTAGGTGGTTTCACAAAAATAGCAAGTGCCTTATCTCCAAAAGCCTTCTTTAAATTCAGACCTCCTTTAACATCAACATCTACGATAACATGTTTTCCTTCCTTCCATATTCGCTCAATTTCAGTTCTAAGCGTACCGTAATAGAGACCGTCATAAACTTCCTCATACTCTACAAATTCATTCCGTGATAATTTTTCCCTGAAATTATCTACAGTAAGAAAATAATAATCGACTTTGTCTGTTTCGTTGTGTCTTCTTTCTCTGGTAGTTGCAGAAATAGAAAAAGTCAGGCTTTTATTATTAGCTAATAAATGCCTGACAATAGTTGTTTTTCCAGCCCCGGAAGGAGCCGAAAAAATCACGATTTTACCTTTACCCATCTCAAAATTTTAGGCCGTTTTCCCCAGTTTTATTCTAATCTCGTTTGCAAGATCAACCGGAACTGTTACCTTTTCCTCCTCAATTTTTTTCTTCAAAAATTCAATAGTAGAAGATTCAAGATTATAATATGATATGCAATCATTACATTCCATATAATACTTATTAAATCTATCCTTGTGTTCTTTAGATGCCTCACCATCTAAAATTAATTGAACAATTTCTACAAACTCTTTACAGAAACGTGAGCCACATTCATGACTCTCCGATTTGGTAGAATTATCCTTTCCCATGTGCAAAATAAGTTAAATTGATAGTTTTAATTATAACCCAGTGATTGTGCGTATTTATTCAGCTTTTCTTTTAATAAATTCCTTGCTCTATGTAATCTGGACCTCACCGTTCCTATTGGAATATCCAATATTTTCGCCATCTCTTCATAGGTAAAACCTTCAAGATCACATAAAATAATTACAATTCTAAAATCGACTCCCAAGGAATTTAATGCATTGGTAACTTCATCACCAATTCTGTTTTGCATAGTCTCAGAACGCAAATCTATAGTAATATTTTGATCTGTATTTTCCGAGTTGTAAAAAGTTTCTACTTCTTGGTAATCTACCTTTGCTGGTTGCTTGCTTTTTTTGCGGTAGTCGTTGATGAAGCTGTTCTTCAGAATCCTAAACAGCCAAGCTTTCGCATTTGTTCCTTTTTCAAAAGAACTTATGAATCTAAATGCTTTTAAGTAGGTATCCTGAACCAAATCTTTGGCGTCTTCTTCATCAAAAGTGAGTTTAAAGGCAAAATTATACATGGAGTCAATATGAGGCATAAACTCCGTATCGAAGATTGCAACTTTTTCTCTTTCAGAATAATCTTTTTTCTTTGGGTCTATCATGGGTTGCGATACTATCATATAAGTCATAACATTGGGAAATTAAAATTCTAACTAGGGCATAGATAATGGAATTCTGTTTTTTGAAATGTCGTAATATTGACAATTTCCTTATATATCCTAAGCGCTTAACTATTAAGTAGATAAAAAAGTTAGAAACCCCTAAAGAAATGTACGACTACATATTTGATTCAGATGTTAAAAAAAGTTATAATTAGTAGAACTGATAATTTGGGTGATGTCATTTTAACCTTACCACTCACAGGATTTTTAAAGTTAAAATATCCTGAGTTAAATATTTTATTTATAGGAAAAAAATATACAGAATCTATTATAAATACCTCCCAAAATGTAGACGAATTTCTTGATAGGGAAGAAATTATAAAAACTGGAAAGCTACCAGATGCTGATGCCATTATTTTTGTTTTTCCAGATAAAGACTTAGCCTCAATTGCCAAAAAAAGTAAAATAAAAACAAGAATAGGTACCAGTCACCGACTTTTTCATTGGCTATTTTGCAATAAACTAATTAATTTTTCTCGAAAAAAATCTGACTTACACGAAGCCCAATTAAACTTCAAATTATTCAAGGGACTTAATCTGGAGACGGAAGTTCAACAAGAAGACCTTGCCCAATTTTTTAATTTAAAGGCTAAGCCATTACAAAACCCCGAAGTTGAAAAATTAATTAACCCAGAAAAAACGAACCTGATTTTACATCCAAAATCTAAAGGAAGTGCCAGAGAATGGCCAATGGAAAGCTATCAAAACCTTGTTGAGCATTTACCAAAAGATAAATTCAATTTTTTTATTTCAGGAACTCATGATGAAGGATTGAAAATAAAGGCTGAAAATAATGAAATTTTCGGTTTGGAAAACGTAATTGATATCACCGGAAAGTTTTCCCTTGAAGAATTTATCAGCTTTATTGATTTAACTCAAGGTTTAATTGCCTGTAGTACTGGACCTCTGCATATTGCTGCAGGATTGGGAAAATTTGCCCTGGGCATTTATCCTTCCAACAGGCCAATGCATCCTGGCAGATGGGCTCCAATTGGGGAAAAGGCAACATTTATTGAAGCAGATGAAGTTGTAGGAAAGGGGATGGAATCGGATGATGTTACTTTAATCACTCCGGAAATGATTGCAAAGAAAGTTATGGAAGCCTTCAATTTTCACTGATGAATTAATTCCCTTAATATTTCATGTGACTTCACTTCTTTAAAGTTTTCAAAATGGAATTGATAGAACCCTAGGAGCTTATCTAAAATAAGATTTCTGGTTTGATAATTTGTAAGGATTTGCCCGGAATACGGCATTTGCAACATTTTATCAATGATATCACTGCTTCCAAAGTGATCAGAATGTTGAATTCTCTGGTGAGTAAGGTCATGATGGGTATCAATGGTGAAACCCAGATATCGGGCAAGCTTCAGCATAAATTGAAGATGGAAGTTTTCAAAATCTGTAGACAAATGATCGAAAGTTTGTAAACTGGTTGACAAAAATTCGAAAAGGCCCGTATTCTTTTCTTCTTCTTTTAAGGTTTTACCCAACACTTCAGTAAGGAAAATGGAAATGGTTATTTTCTTGAAATCAAAAATAATGGACTGATAAGGATAATAAATTTTAGCTTCTGAAATCCTGTTTATATCTCGCCTCTCCTTATTATATATCACCAAATCCAATAAAGTTAGAGGCTGATAAAGGGCTATTTTATTTACTTTTGACCTTTTACTTCTCACTCCATTAATAATATAAGACTTCAAACCAAATTCTTCAGTATAGATTCTGGCAATAATGGACGTTTCCTTATACTTCACAAAGTTCAGGACTAAACCTCTTGTTTTAAAAAGCATTATGTTTAAAGAAAAAATGTGAGGACTTAAGAGCTTATACCTTACTGGCCATGGTTTATATAGAGAAACTTCTGTAAGTGTCTGTATTCAATGAAACCAATATTTAGGATTTACCCAAACCAATTTCTAACGGGTATATATTACAAAACTAAGCAATGATTAAATATCAGCTTCATTTTTCTAACTTACAGTGTTTGGCTCACTTTTTTCAAATGGGAAAATTCTTATATTTGTTTAAAGCGAAAAAGAATTCAACCAGTTCTCCTTAATTAGAAATCAATTCAAATTGCACGATACACTCAAAATATATCAGAAAAGACTGACAAACCTGACTGCTAAAAACAGATCTTTGTTATTGCTCAGGTTAATAAAAAGTCAGTTTATTGATCTTCATACTTTTGATTTTCTGGATAATCGCCCTTCTTTTGATTTGATTGAAGACCTGATATCATCTAAGAAAAAAACAAAGCTTTGCAGTACCATTGATAGCCGTGATAAGGACGCAAACACTACCAGCCATCAATTAAGAAATATTTTTCGAACTGATAAATTTATTTTTGAGGAAAGGGGCGCAAAGGATTTATATGTAGGTTATCCTTTCGTACATGGCAAAATGCTGGACGATTCTCTTATTCGTTGCCCTCTTTTATTTTTCCCAGTTGAATTAAAGATTGAAAACAATTCCTGGGTAATTGCTATCAGAAAAGATGTTGGTGTTACCTTTAACAAAACTTTTCTTTTAGCTTTTTCTCACTATAATCATGCAAACTTTGATGAAGATTTTCTTGATTACGACTTTAATTATACTGCCATAGACAGTCAGGATTTCCGAACTGAACTTTATAACCTTTTAAAAAACTCCCCATTAGAACTAAATTTCAGTCAGAAAACTTTTGAGGATACACTCACTACATTCACAAATTATTCTAAGGCAGATTTTAAAAACCAGACTGAAACCGGTGAGTTAATACTTATGCAGGAAGCTGTACTCGGTATTTTCCCCGAAGCAGGTTCCTATCTCATGCCCGATTATGATTTCCTGATCAAATCCGAACGGATAAAAGATTTGGAAGAATTTTTCCTCTCGGCTGATGAATTGAAAAACCAGCCCATGGTTCATGACACCTTTGTAGGCATGGCTTCTCATGAGGAAGAACTAATCACACCCTATCCTATTGATGCATCTCAGGAAAAAGCCATTAAGGCAGTAAAAGGAGGAGAATCACTGGTAATTCAGGGGCCTCCGGGAAGTGGAAAATCTCAGTTGATTTGTAACCTAATTGTCGATCAGATTTCTAAAGGAAAAAATGTGTTAGTAGTCTGCCAGAAAAAGGCTGCACTAGATGTTGTTTACAAAAGACTTGGATTAAAGAAATTTGATGATTTTGCCGCATTAATTCACGATTTCAAGAATGACCGAAAGTTAATCTATGAGAAAATTAATCGACAAATTGAATTATTGGAAAGATTTCAATCTGAAAACAATAGCCTGGACACAATTTATCTGGAAAGAAATTTTTTGAAAGTAAGCCGTGAGATTGATCAAATTGTTGAGGAACTAGATGAGTTTAAATCTGCCCTTTTTGATATTGCGGAGTGTGGTATTTCCATAAAAGAATTATACCTCACAAGTGATATTAATTTACCTACTATAAACCTGAGAAGAGAATACCCTAATTTTATCTTTTCCAATCATCATGAGGTGATGAGGAAAATTGATAATTTTTCAAATTATTACGGCAAACTTGATATTTCAAGCCATTTCTGGGCGGACAGGGTTTCATTTAAGGATTTTCAAGTTGATGATCAACGACTTATTATTGATAAAATCAATTCTATAAAACCTTATTTTGAAGAAATTACTCGGGAGGTTCAGGAAATAATTAGTATGAAGCTTGAATTAGATGACTTTGACTGGATTCATCATAGAAAAGAAGATTTCCTAAAACTACTTGAAATATTAGAAGGACCCACCATTTTCAATTATTTTAAGAATGACTTAAAGTATTCAAACACCGATTTTTTATGGTTAGCTAATATGAAAAAAAACACCCTCAATACTTTTGGGGTTGAAGGAATTGAAGCCACCGTAGAAAGACAAGATTTAGGTAATACACAAGAATTACTACAAAGGGCTAAAACAGCCCATCGACATTGGTTTAGAAAAACTATATATAATTTATTTTCTAAAGAAAGGGCGAAATTAGATGAACTTATAAAGGGAAATGGACTAGAAGATACTCATAAACCCATAAATACCCTGATTATAAAATTAGATAACAGGATGAATCTGGAACATAATCTATCCTCAATAGCAGATTATCCCTGGTTAATTAATATCCCTGAAAGTAGAAATTTAGAAGAATTACAAGAATGGTTCGATCTACATCTTAAAGCTGTAAACGCCAAACAGATTTATACATCCTTGAGAAATGGAATCAAATACCTTGAACTGGAAGAAGCAAGTTTCGATGAGATTTATAAAAAAATCAACAAGTTGCTGAATATTGTCCAAAACCATCTTCTTGTAAAGGAAGATTGGTCAAGATTTCTTTCCATAAAGCAAATTAGTGGTATTCTTAATGGAAGTATCCCCATCGATAAATTAATAGAATCTCTTGAAGAAGATTTCGATTCATTATGTGAATTTGATAAACTAAAAGAAAACCTAACTCCTGATGAAAACCTTATTATTAATAAACTTTTGGAAGAGTTTGATAAACTTGAAAAAGGAAAATCGGCCAGTATTTTTGACAATAGTATCAGAATTGCCTGGATCAACCATATCGAGGCAAAATATCCGATTTTGCGCTCAGTATCTTCTGAAAAATTAGTTCAACTTGAAGAAAAATTAAAAGAGAATATCAATATTAAAATTGACCTGAGTAGTGAAATTGCACTTTTAAAAGTTAGGGAAAGGACTTATAAAGAAGTGGAATACAACAGGTTGAATAATATGGTTACTTATCGAGATTTGAAACATCAGGTAAGTAAGAAGCGAAATATCTGGCCCATTAGGAAATTGATTCAAAATTTTTCCCACGAATTGTTGAATCTTGTCCCCTGCTGGATGGCATCTCCTGAATCGGTTTCTGCAATTTTTCCTATGGAGGAATTTTTTGATCTGGTTATATTTGATGAAGCGTCTCAATGTTTTGCTGAAAGAGGCATCCCAGCTATGTACCGTGGCAAACAAGTGGTAATTACTGGAGATGATAAGCAACTTGCTCCATACGATCTTTATCAACCCAGATGGGAAGAAGAAATGGAAGAGGAAACTGCCTTGGAAGTGGATTCTTTATTAGATTTAGGCAATCAATATGTCCAGCAAATTCCTTTGGTAGGTCATTACAGAAGCAAATCTCTGGATTTAATTGATTTTTCCAACCAATATTTTTACCAGGGAGAATTAAGATTAATTCCGGATTATAAGGAATACATTAAGCAGGAACCTGCCATTTCATATATAAAAATAGATGGAGTCTGGGAAAATAATTGCAACTTAGGGGAGGCCAAAAAAGTAGTAGAATTGATAAGAAATTATGCTGAAAATAGTGTAGAGAATATTGGAGTAATCACTTTTAATTTCAAGCAACAAGAATTAATTCAGGATTTATTAGAGGAAGAACAAATCAACTATGGTAATGAACTCTTCATCAAAAACATTGAAAATGTACAGGGAGATGAACGTGATATTATCATCTTTTCGATAGGCTATGCCCCTTCACCTACAGGTAAATTTCGGCTACAATTTGGTAGCTTAAATCAGGAGAAAGGAGAAAATAGATTAAATGTAGCTATTACAAGGGCACGGGAAAAGGTTATTATAATAAGCAGCATTTTTCCATCCCAACTGAAAGTGGATGATTTGAAAAACGAAGGTCCTAAACTGTTAAAAGCCTATTTGCAATATGCTTTAGATATCCATGATGGTAAATATAGCCCTGCCATTAAACCAGATGGAAACAATAGAGCCGAGTGGTTTCTGAAAAATAAAATTCAAACTATCCTGGCTAATCTTTCTCTTAAAGAGAATCTACCTTTTACCGATCTTAATCTGGATAGGCAAAATGAGATTAGGTTATTACTCACCGATGATAATTATTATTTCCAAAGTGTTTCAACAAAGGATGCTCACGGATATTCACAAATAGCATTAAGAGATAAAAACTGGACTTTTAGAAGATTCTACAGTAGACATTTTTGGAAGAATCGAGAAAATTTCCTCAGTGAGATTGAAAAGTATTTGGGATAATTAAGTCGCTGCAAAAAAGAAAACAGATAAAAGTTTACAATAGCACTGCTACCGAGTGTCGGCTAGCTAAAATTTTCTTACTTCCTGAGCACCTCGAACTGATCATTTTCGTTATGGTTCGACATTTCGGGAAAAACAAAACTTAAACAAGCTCTAAAACCTTAGTTTAGAGCAGTAAGTAAATTCTAAAATTATTAGAATATTTCAAACAAAAAAGGCTGAAATGAATCATCATTTCAGCCTTTTTTAACTTTAACTTTTTTTTATTGATTATGTGATCGTCTCAATAATATTCTTTTCCCTTTTTTCTCATATTTAGCGTCTACGACAGGGGAAATCATTTTTAAAACATGATCCACAGTTTTATCACTAAACTCAGCTGTTAAGGTTCTTTCTAAAATTTCCCTGTCTGTAACAGTTATCTCAACATTATACCAGCGTTCCAAAACCTTTACCACCTCATACATTTTGGTATTTTTAAATACCAACCTTCGGAATTTCCAGGCAAAATCATATTCACTTTCATTTTTGGAAGTAGTTTCCACTTTTTTAGTAGAAACATTGTATCTGATTTTCTGATTAGGATTCAGCAGATAAATATCTTCTTTTGGTGATTTTGATTGTGAATTTGTTAGAAACCCAACTCTACCGGATGCTACTGAAAGCGTAATATTTTCTTCATTAGGATAGGCATTCAGATTAAAAGAAGTACCTAAAACTTTTGTAATGGTTTGTCCGGCAATTACCACAAATGGCTTTGAAGAATCCTTTGCAACTTCAAAAAACGCCTCACCAACCAATTCGACTTGACGATTACTTCCAGAAAATTTATTGGGATACCTTAATTTACTATCCACATTTAACCAAACTTTAGTTCCATCAGAAAGTGTGATTCTTTCCATTTCCCCTCGATCAGTGGTTTTATCAATGTAAGAAAACTCCCTATTATTATTTGGTGTTGTATAAAAGTAAATTCCACTAAATATACCTAAAAGTATAATCACAGATGCGGCAATTCTGGAAAGTTTAAAAGGAAATATTTTTTCCCTTTTTTGAACCATGGGCTTATCAATTAAACCCATCATTTTCTCAATTTGGACATCAATTTCAGGCTCAGATTTATGGTATTGGTTACTTGCCAATAAACTATCTGATTCTTCCCAAACTTGAGCGGCTTTAAAATAAGATTTTTTAAATTCCTGATCAGATTCAACAAGGTTAACAAACTTATCCTTTTCCTCCTTTGAACAGGCACCGGTCAAATACTGGGCTATTAATGTCCAGTCTAACTTACTCATATCTTATTTATTTGTAAAGTTCAAATCATATATTCTTTTTTGTATTAAAAGTCGAAAAAATCACTAAGGTTAATTCTACTAAATACTCAATTGTATTTCATTTCAATCCAAAATTTTTTCTGGAAATATTTAAATTGGTTAAATAAGAAGCAATTAATACAACTATTTCCAGTAATATGTAGGACAATCAAAAACCTTATTAGGTCAATTTTTATCAATAATTTTTTATAAAGTTACAAATTATAAAGAATAAAATAATGGGAATGTAATCATCATTCAATAACCCCTTTAGTTTAATCTTTAATTCTTTTAAAGCAATTCCTATCTGATAATGTACTCTTCTAACCGGAATATTCAAGGATTCAGCAATTTCTTTGTATGTAAGTTCCTCGAATCGGCTCAATTTAAAAATCTCCTGACATTGTGCAGGTAAAGCTTCAATAGCCTCATGTAGCTTCTTGCTTAATTCAGAATAGTTGTACTTATCTTCGGTATCGTTATGGAAATTTATAGAAGTTTGAGCTAGTTTTTTTTGGTACTCCATCTCAAACTTTCTTCTTTTCAGATGATTTAGAGTATGATTTCTAGAGGACCGATACAAATAAGCTTTTAGTGAGCTGGTTATTTGAATGGATTCTCTCTTTTGCCAAAAGTTCACAAAAATGTCCTGCACTAATTCTTCAGCTAGATCTTCAATCTTCACCATACCGAGTATATAAATATAAAGAGGATTATAATACCTTTTCACAATTTCTTTCCAGGCTTGCTGATCACCTTGCTGAACCTTCGCAATCAGTTCCTCTTCTTTATATGTTTTCAATCTTAGGGAAGTCAATGGGAAATCAAATTCTATTTATATCAAAATAAATGTATAATATGCAATTGAACAAAATTATTACTATAGGATCTGTTTGAGTACCAATCAGAAATATTCCTCTAATTTCCTTCAAATTCTGTTCTTAAAGTTACTTGTCTAAAACCAAACCTTAATTAGAAAACAGAAAAAAATTGCTAAGAATATTCTTCTATCCTTTTTCCAAAATAGTTTTAACCTATACTGTAAAAAAATTAGTTGGTCAAAATTATCTGGTGTTTATTGGCTATATATAATTGATGGAGATTAACCAAATACAAAAAAGCGTAAATGTTTTAAAATTGGATTTTACAAAAAACAGGACATCTAAGGAAACAACAAGAAATATAACTTCCTTAATCTATTTAAATATTAGCTACACTCTTGCAAGAATTTGCATTCGGTGTGCATCCAGTTTTATTAAAATAAATAACAGGATTGTAAAGGACCATAAGGAGGAACCTCCATAACTAAAAAATGGCAGTGGAATTCCAATTACCGGGAAAAGACCAATTGTCATCCCAATATTAACCATGAAATGGAAAAAGAAAATTCCAAGAACAGAATAACCATAGATTCTGGTAAATCTGGATTTTTGCCTTTCGGCTATGAACATTACCCTAAAAAACAAGGCTATGAATAGCCCAATCACAATTAAGCTTCCAATCCATCCCCTTTCCTCCCCTACAGTGCAAAAAATAAAGTCCGTACTCTGGTCAGGCACAAAATCGAATTTAGTCTGAGTACCTTTTAGGAAACCTTTCCCTATTAGTCCACCTGAACCTATAGCAATTTTTGATTGAGTTACCTGCCAACCAATACCCATCGGGTCTATATTCGGATCTACTAAAAATTCAATCCTTTTACTTTGGTGAGGCTTTAGTACATTTTTCATTATATAATCCACACTAAAGGCCATTCCAATTAATAAAAATGCCACTAAAACCGAGGATACTGCTTTTAGTAATCTCTTTTTCTTTGCTAGTATAAAGAATACAGCACCACTTATAAACCCTAAGGCAACTATTGACCAAATCATAATATTAAAATCCTCTCCTCTGAAAAATAAAGTGATGATAAAGAATAATACAAAGACCAATCCCAGAGCAATTATAAACCCGGGAAATCCTTCCCGATAAAATACTATTATGAAAGATGCAAAAACTAAGGCAGATCCAGTATCTCCCTGAAGGATAATAAGTGCTGCTGGGAAAGAAATTAATACCAGCATGGTGAAAAAGGTGGGGATATTATCTAACTTTTTCCCAGAATAACTTAAAAGCTTAGCGATCGCAAGTCCTGTAGCCAGCTTTGCAAATTCAGCAGGTTGTATTCTAATTCCTCCTAAGTCAAACCAGGATTTGGAACCTGCCACTTCCCTTCCAAAAAGTAGTACTAAAATCAGGGATAACATCACAACACCATAGATTGGTAGAGCAAAGGTATCGTAAAATTTAAAGTCCATTACCAAAACGGCAATAATCAAAACCAGGCTTAAACTAAACCAAACGAATTGTTTCCCAGCATTATAATCAGTATTAAAAATACCCTGTTGGATATCCGGATCATAAACAGCAGCATAAATATTTGCCCAGCCCATTAATACCAATAAAGCAAACAGGAAAATTGTAAACCAATCCAGGTTTTGAAATATGCTTCGATTATTCCTCAGTGGTCTCAGCTAGTA
>JAHQVQ010000142.1 GCA_019634305.1 Flammeovirgaceae bacterium
AAAAATTTGATGCGTTTAACCTAAGTTACTACTTAATAAGTAAAATTTAATGAAGCTTATAAATAGATGTGCAGAATTAATTATACTTAATAAGTACCACAACTTTTTGATAATGAGATAAAAGTACTCAATATAAAATAGTACTGGTACTTAGCACCTAATTTAGATGGTTATTCTACCAAAACTTTCTTGTCCCATAGAGCACTAAATGTTTAATAACGTTTTTTTAAGAATGGAATATTATTTAGCCTGGCTAAAATTTAATTGTTAAGGATTTTTGACTCTTCACTCAGAATTTATTTTATTTGAATTACACTTCAACTAACAAAGGTTTAACAATACATCACCTAATTTGCCACATTAGATAAATAGTAAGGATTTAATTCCTCTCTATTAATAAGTTTCAGGTGCTTATCCTTCCAAAACTTTTATTCACATTTAATTTAAAATTAACCATGCTTACAATTAATCGAGGATTAATCAGCCTTTTTCTATTTTTTATTATTTCCAATTGCCAGCAACAAAAGCAAGTGGAAGAAACTACAATCGCTAAAAAAGAAGGAGTGATAGCCCAAAACGGAATGGTGGTAACTGCCCATCCTCTAGCTTCACAAGTCGGATTAGACATTTTAAAAAAAGGTGGAAATGCATTTGATGCCGCCATTGCAGTCCAATATGCTTTGGCGGTAGTTTTACCCAAAGCCGGGAATATAGGAGGCGGTGGATTTATGGTCTACAGGACTAAAGAAGGAGAAAATGGTGCATTGGATTTTAGGGAAAAAGCTCCTCTAAAAGGTGGTCGTGATATGTATTTGGATAAAAAAGGAGATCCCATTAAAGATTTAAGCCTGAAAGGACATCTGGCTGCCGGAGTACCTGGAACTGTTGCGGGTATGGATGAAGCCTTTCAAAAATTTGCTACTCTTCCCTTCAATGAAATTATTCAGCCTGCTATAGATCTGGCAAACAACGGATTTGAGCTTACCGAATATGAAGCTAATTCATTTAACAGACTTCAGGATGATTTAAAAAAAGTGAATAATCATACTCCTTATCTGGTAAGAGAAGATGAATACCAGGAAGGAGATTCCATTTATCATATAGATTTGGCTAAAACCCTGGAAAGAATCCGTGATAATGGAAAGGATGGATTTTATAAGGGAGAAACCGCAGATTTGATCGTAAAAGAAATGAAAGCGGGCAAAGGCATAATATCACTGGAAGACCTTGCCAGCTATGAAGCGAAATGGAGAAAACCAATAATTGTAAACTACAGAGGGCATAAAGTTATTTCCATGCCTCCATCTTCAAGTGGAGGTTTGGTATTAGGGCAATTACTGAAAGGTAGCGAATATTTCGATTTTCCTTCTTTCGGAGTAAATACTACCAAAAGTATTCATGTTATGACAGAACTACAGAGAAGGTCTTATGCAGATAGGGCGGAACACATGGGGGATATGGATTTTTATGATGTTCCTATTGATATGCTTTTAGAAGACAATTATACCAAAAATAGAATTTCAGATATTACCATGGATTCCGCTACTTCCTCTCAGGTGATAAAATCAGGTGAAGTAAGCACTATTGAAAGTTTTCAAACTACCCATTTTTCTATAGTGGATAAAGAGGGAAATGCTGTTTCCATTACCACTACTCTGAATAGTTTTTTTGGTTGCAAAGTAATGGTAGATGGAGCCGGATTTTTCCTCAATAATGAAATGGATGATTTCAGTATCAAACCCGGTGTTCCTAATCAGTTTGGTCTTGTTGGTGCTGAAGCCAACGCTATAGCTCCGGGAAAAAGAATGCTCAGTGCCATGACACCAACTATTATAGAAAAAGATGGGAAATTGTTTATGGTTGTGGGAACTCCAGGCGGTTCGACCATTATTACCAATGTTTACCAGGTAATTTTAAATGTAATTGACCATGGCCTTACTATGCAAGAAGCTGTAGATGCCAAAAAAATGCATTCCCAGTGGCTTCCCGATAGAATTATTATTGAAAAAGATTGCCTTGATAGTTTAACAATTGATTCCTTACAACAACTTGGACATGAAATAAAAGAAATTAATAGTATAGGCCGAATTGAGGCCATTTTGGTAAAAGAAGATGGTAATTTTGAAGGAGCTGCTGACAGAACAAGATCAGGAGACGCCATTGCTTTGGGATATTAAATAATACCTTATATATTTGCTTCTTATTTGAAATTAGTTCTCAAATGAGAAGCATTTTTTTAACAACTCATTATTACAACTAATAATAACTATTCCAACCAAAGAACAGTTGAAAATGAAATAATTACTACTATTTCGTGTTTTCAAAAGACTCTCTTCTAAACTGACGTAACTCTAATTAAAAAGAGGTTACAATTGCCGGTTTAAAAAACTTTTTTTGCTACAAGATAATTGGTTCAATTTCTTATATAGACCAAAATTATCAAATTTAGATTCGCTACTTAACTATCCCCAAAAACTAAATACCTTAAACTCTAAAGGAGGTATTCAATAATTGTTCTACCAAACCAACAACTACTTTTTAATAGCCCAAACATTATAATTAAAACCCAAAATTAGGGCTGATTAAAGTATTATTTTTTTTATAATATTTTAAAAGGATCTTATTTAGTTTATGAGCGAAGACTTTTATTTAAGGAAGTACGAGGAGCTAAAGCAAAAAGAAAAGCATTTTAGAATTCTAAATAATTTTGCCACCTCTCTTTTATATCAATCTACAGTAGAAGAAATATTATGGGATGTAACAAAGAATGCAATTGCAAAACTCGGTTTTGAAGATTGCGTGGTTTACCTTCTGGATGAAAATGAGGAATATTTAATTCAGGAGGCAGCCCATGGTGCTAAAAATCCATCTGCAAAAGAAATTAAGGATCCTATTAAAATAAAATTAGGAGAAGGGATTGTTGGAAATGTAGGTAAATCAGGCATTCCTGAAATTATCAATGACACTTCAAAGGACTCTCGCTATATTATTGATGATGAAATAAGGTTTTCCGAGATTGCCGTACCAATTATTGCTAGAAACAAGATAATTGGAGTTATTGACTCTGAACATCCTGAAAAAAATTTTTATACTGAGGAACATCTGGATTTGCTAGTTACCATTGCTTCTATGACATCGACTAAGCTTTCCAAAGCCAATGCTCTCATCGAACTGGAAAAGCAAAATGAAAAACTAAAGAAGATTAATGCTGAACTTGACAGTTTCGTTTACTTAGCTTCTCATGATTTAAGGGCACCTCTTTGTTCGGCACTTGGACTCATCCAGATTGCCATGGATGAAAATGATATTAGTAATATTAAAGGATATTTGAGTTTGCAGGAAGGTTCGCTTAAAAAGCTTGATAATTTAATAAAAGATATCGCTAATTATTCCAGAAATGAAAAAGATCAAGTAAAACACGAGCCTGTAAATTTTGAAGAAATCATTCATTCAGCTTTTCAATATGTTCAATCATTACCTTGCTATAATGCCCTGGAAATTAAGCATGTTTTAAATGTAAATGTGTCCGATCTATTTTATTCTGATCAGGAAAGAATAAGCATTATTATGCAACACTTATTAAAAAATGCCATTCAATTTCAGGATCCTCAAAAGCAGGAACATTTTGTGGAAATTGATGTTTCTATGGAGCAGGAAAAGGTAAAACTATCTGTTACTGATAATGGGTTTGGAATTTCCTCAGAGCATTTAAACAAGATATATGACATGTTTTATATTGCTTCAGATCGATCTTCAGGGTCGGGATTGGGGCTTTATATGGTAAAGGATGCTGTAGAAAAGATAAATGGAAAAATAAAAGTAAATTCTGAATTTGGGAAAGGTACAACCATTAATGTCCACATCCCCAGTATTAGTTCTTTTTAAGGTCTTTATTATTCAGTTGCATATCAGCAATTTGGTAATAAGTTCCTGTATGCTGAGTATTCGAAAGCATCATATAAAGTGATAATAACCCACTATATTCATGACTGGTAAGTGTTCATCTACCATCTTTTGAGAAGTGAACATATTCAGTTCTGGGGCTTTCATTTTCCTTTATAAAAGTAAAATCTATTTAACACCCGTACTACCAATGCTCCACACCAGGTACTATTATTTTCGAGAAATAGTAATCTCTCTATCAGTCTTTTACGACAAAATAATATATAGTTAATTTTGAATTACTACTTAACTTATCATTTTTGATTTTTCACTCATGTCCTCTAATAACCAGGTATTGGTTATTAGGAGTAAAAGCCACTTCCTCTACCTTCAGAGACTGCTCAAATGTTTTGATAAATTCCTTCTCCATCTTCCATGCTAAAAATTCTGGCATTGTTATCAAAAGATCCACCATCAGGAAATATTTCAGCAGCTTCTACAGATTTTATTTAGTTGGCCACCCTGTGCCACATCAGGGTCACTTCAGGTGTATCTACTTTATAAATTTGTTGGGCAGGAATATTCCTTGAAAAATTGTAATAAGAAATAGGGTGAAAATAAATTTTTTCATATCCATATTTAGATAGTTTTAGTAGATTGAACATATTTATTAAGAATTAAATACAATTTCAGCAGGAAACATCATTAGAATTTGGAATGTACTACCTGGAGCGTTCTATTGTTATGTTAAATAATGGACCATCAAAATTAATAGAACCTCCAAAATTCAATCAATTTAAAATGCTTTTCTGTGGAGGTATAATCCCATTTCATTGTTACCCCCTTTTACAAGAAATATTAATATGGGAAATTTGCCTAATTAGAAAATTCATTTGTTAAAATGAAATCCCCCTTGATTAGAAAAAAGGATATTAATCTCACAATATTTATAAGCTTTAATTTTTTAAAATAAATGATATGAAACTGAAACTAAATAAGAAAACCTGGTTTACTTTAGGTGGAGCTGCACTTTTCCTTATTTTTTTTCTATCGTGGAAAGTCGATTCTCCTGACATAGGAAATATTTTGGTAAAAGCTGAAAGAGGAGATTTTGAGATCGTAATTAATAGTACTGGCGAATTAGAAGCCAAGAACTCTACCCCAATTAACGGGCCTGGAATGTTACGATCAGCAAGAATTTATTCTGTTAAAATAGAAGATATAGTTGAAGAAGGTACTATTGTGAAAGCAGGGGAATATGTAGCTACTCTAGACAGAACGGAAATAGCAGAAAAAATTCGGAACGAAGAACTTGATGTAGAAGAAAGCCTAAACAGATATGAACAGGTGCAGTTGGATACTGCTCTGGAATTGAGAGAAGCTAGAGATGTGGTAGCTAAATCCAAATTGAATGTGGAACGAAAAGAAATTGCCCTGAAGAAATCTGCTTTTGAACCACCTGCAGCTATTGAAGAAGCCGAATTAGCAGTAAAAGAGGCTCAAATGGATTATTTACAAGCAGAAGATAATTATAAACTGAAATTTCAACGAGCCCAAACGCAAGTAAAAAGAAGGCTGCTAGATTTAGTAGATGATCAAAAGGATCTTGAACTTTTACACAAATTGAGTGATGAATTTTCAATTATTGCTCCTCAAAATGGAATGGTAATTTATATTAGAAATAAAGGGGTGAAGATGGGAAAAGGAGCAAATATGAGTACTTATAACCTGAGTGTTGCGAACTTACCAGATTTATCTAAAATGAACTCCAAAACTTATATTAATGAAATTGATATTAATAAAATAAGCCTAGGACAAAAAGTAAAAATTGGTATTGATGCTTTTCCAGAAAAACGGTTATCGGGTACGGTGGTAAATATTGCTAATATTGGAGAATCTTTACCTAATTCCGATGCTAAAGTATTTGAGGTGATGATTGAATTATTGGAAAAAGATACTACATTAAGACCTGGAATGACCACCAGTAATGAAATAATTGCAGATAAAATACCTAATGTTGTATATCTTCCATTAGAATGTTTGCACAATTTAAATGATTCTATTAACTATGTTTTCAAAAAAACGCTTGGGGGTATTGTGAAACAAGAAGTAATTGCTGGAAAAACCAACAGTAACGAGATCATTATTACCAAAGGGATAAGTGAAGAAGACGAAATTTTACTTTCCACACCAGCCTATGCGGATGATTATAAATTAAAAAAATTAGATTAATCGTAATTTATGTTGGGTAGATTATCCAGATACTATTTAATAATTATCTTTTTATATCTCATTACAGTTAATTCTTCTTTTTCGCAGAATGATCATGGAGTGCTCTATGGTGAAGTGAAAATGAAAAATGGCGAAAGCCATAGAGGTCAGCTCCGTTTTGAGGATGATGCTGCTTTATGGGCAGATATGTTTGTCGGTAATAAAACAGAAGGTACTCTCCCTGAAAACCTTTCTATTGATGATATTAAATCGCGGACTACTTCAGAAAGTGATGATTCTTTTAATTTTGGTTTTATGAACCTTTGGGAAAACCGGGGAAAAGATTTAAGACCTTCATTTAAATGCTACTTTGGTTATATAGAAAGAATAAAGCCTTTAACTGATGATTTAGCGCATATCAAACTAAAAAATGGTCAATGGATAAAAATTAAAAAAAACAAAGAAAGTGTTTTTGGGAAAAGCAGAGAAACTCTGGTATACAACTCAAGTGGTAGAAAAAAAATAAACTGGAGAGATATAAAGGTAATTCAATTAATGCCTACTCCTACAGGATTCAAAAACCATTTGGATGCCCCGATTTATGCTGAAGTTTTTACAACAAATGGCCTATTTGAGGGATATTTAGCCTGGGATAATGAAGAAAGACTGGGAAGTGACCACATAAACGGAAAGTTGAACGATAAATCTGTAGGCCACAAATTAAAAGATATTGAATCTATAAAGGCAGTAGAAAATGGATCAGAAATTACCCTAAAGTCTGGCAATAGATTGAAACTCACCGATCATCCAGATGTTACCTACAAAAATTCAGGTATTTACCTATATAACCTTACCTATGGTACCATAAAAGTTAGGTGGAAACAGTTTATTTCTATGCAAATAACTGCACCTTCCCACATTCTCCCCTCCTATTATGATTTTAAAATGCCAAAGCACCTTTACGGCTGGATTGAAACAAAAGATAACAGTCATTTTAAAGGGAGAATCTTATTTGATCTTGATGAAAAATTTGATGTGGAAATGCTAGATGGAAGGGAAAATGAACTCGACTTTTTCATTCCATTCAAT
>JAHQVQ010000016.1 GCA_019634305.1 Flammeovirgaceae bacterium
ACTGATTACCTATCTCCTTAGTATGTTCCTTAAGCGTCACATTGCAAAAGACTGTAAGAGATTTACCAACCTTTTCGGCCTCCACTATCGCAACATATTTTTTAATAATTCCTTCCTTTTCCAAACGTCTAATCCTTTCATAAACAGGTGTTGGAGATAAATGTACTTTTTGAGCTATTTCCTTTGTAGTAAGTTTTCCATTATTCTGAAGAATTTCTAACAATTTTAAATCAATAGAATCTAAATCATGCATAGACATATTTTCTTTTTATTATTTATCGCAATACATCTTAAGGATATAAAATCCAAATATATGATATTTTAAAGTTAATATTTCTTATTTTATAAATAAAAATAGATAATATAATTATCATAAATAGATTTGATGGAAATTTAAACTATAAAAAATGAAATCTATTGTATTAGGATATCCCAGAATAGGAGAAAAAAGAGAGTTAAAAAAAGCTACTGAAAACTATTGGAACAAAAGTATTTCTGAAGATGATTTATCAAGTGTTACCAAAGTACTAAGAGAAAAAATTTGGAAAACTCAAGATGATCAGGGTATCGATCTGATCTCTTCAAATGACTTCTCTCTTTACGATCAGGTATTGGACATGTGTATCACGTTAGGCTGTATTCCTGAAAGGTTTAAAGACTTAAATGGTCTTGAACAGTATTTTGCAATGGCAAGGGGACTTCAAAAAGAGGGTGTTGATGTTAGGGCTATGGAAATGACCAAATGGTTTGATACTAATTACCATTATATTGTTCCTGAGTTTATCAAGAATCAAAATTTTTCATTAAACACAGAAAAAATTGCTAATGAGTTGAAGGAGGCTGCTGAACTTGGTTTTAAAGCCAAACCGGTAATTATTGGACCTATAACATTTTTACTGCTTGGTAAAGAAAAACAAAAAGGATTTAATCGTTTGGAACTGTTGGATAAACTTCTCCCTGTATATGAAGCTTTAATTAAGGAAATTGACGCTATTGGGGTTGAATATCTACAAATTGATGAACCTATTTTAGCCACTGATCTGTCTTCAATTGAACAATTAGCAATAACGAAATCGTATGAATGCTTTAGCAACATAAAATCTGGCGTGAAATTAATTCTAGCCAATTATTTTGATTGCTATGGTGAAAACTTAGAACTAGCCTTAAAACTACCTGTTGATGTGCTTCACTTGGATTTGGTACGTTGCGCTTCCCAATTGGATGATATTTTGTGTCACAAGTCTTTTAATACAAAGAAAACACTCTCACTGGGACTTGTAGATGGGAGAAATGTTTGGAAAAATGACTTTGAAAAATCAATTGCATTCATTCAAAAAGCAAAGCAAAAACTAAAGGAAAGTAATATTTGGATTGGTTCATCTTGCTCCTTACTTCATAGCCCATTGGATCTGGATTTAGAAGAAAACAATAAGGAAATTCATTCTGAGATTAAACAATGGCTAGCATTTGCTAAACAAAAACTAGAAGAGATAGCTATCTTAAAGAAAATTGCTCTTGGCCAAAGTAATGATTTTGTCGATCAAATTTTTGAAGAGAATAAGATAGCAAACAAAAACAGACGTGAATCTAAGTTAATTCACAACCAATTTGTAAAACAGCGTATTGAAGCGCTTACTGATAAGGATGGTAAGAGAAATTCTCCATTTCTGACACGTCAGTTGTTACAAAAAGCAACTCTTAGCCTTCCAGTGTTTCCTACTACCACAATTGGTTCGTTTCCACAGACTAAGGAGGTAAGGCAAAATCGAGCAAAATTTAAAAAAGGAAAGCTATCACAAGAAGCATATGATTCATTTATCGAAAAAGAAACAGAAGCAACCATTCGATTTCAGGAAGAAGTTGGCTTAGATGTTTTGGTGCATGGAGAGTTTGAACGTAACGATATGGTTGAATACTTTGGTGAACAACTGGATGGTTTTGTATTTACTCAATTCGGTTGGGTGCAGAGCTATGGAACACGGTGTGTAAAACCACCAATTATTTTCGGAGACGTATGCAGACCTACGCCAATGACTGTAAAGTGGTCTTCCTTCGCTCAATCCCTTACAAAAAAACCCGTAAAAGGAATGTTAACAGGTCCTGTGACGATTTTGCAATGGTCATTTGTGAGAAATGATCAATCACGATCAACCACTTGTAATCAAATTGCATTGGCGATTCGTGACGAAGTTTGCGATTTAGAAAAAGCGGGACTAAAAGTGATTCAAATAGATGAACCTGCTATTCGTGAAGGCCTGCCATTAAGAAAAAATGAGTGGAAAATGTATCTAGATTGGGCAGTTGGCGCATTTAGAATTTCAGCTAGTGGTGTTAAGGACAGTACTCAAATTCATACTCATATGTGTTATTCTGAATTTAATGATATCATTGAGAGCATTGCGGATATGGACGCTGACGTAATTACAATTGAAACTTCCCGTTCAGAAATGGAATTACTTAATGCCTTTGTGGATTTTAAATATCCTAATGAAATAGGACCGGGAGTGTACGATATTCATTCTCCAAGAGTGCCAACTCAAGTAGAGATAGAAAACTTACTGGATAAGGCTGCTCGTCTTCTTCCTTACGAGAATATATGGGTTAATCCAGATTGTGGTTTAAAAACAAGGGACTGGCCAGAGACAAAATCCGCATTGGAAAACCTTGTTCAATCTGCGGATAAAATGAGGAATAAGCTATCTCAATTAGTTTAAATGCACCTGAAAATATCTATTGCAGGACCTAGACCAAATTGAAAAGTAGTGGTGTACTTGGATATCACCAAAGATTTAAATTTAGTATTTTAGAAAAATCACAGGATTTTGGCCAAGTGCTTAACCAAAATTTTGTGATTTTCTGCTTCCGAACTACACATAGTAACCATACTTTTATCATTAGATCGAAAGAACTAAAACTTTTCTTTTACATGCTGACATAGGGTTGTCACTTGATGATCATAACTTTATCTCAAATTAAAATAGTAAAAAGATGAAACATGAGTGGAGAAAGAAAGAAAAAAAAATCTATATCCCTGCAAATAAACCAGAAGTGATTGAGGTTCCTAAGTTTAAATTTCTTACGATAAATGGGGAGGGCAATCCGAATATGGAAAGTTTTACCAACTACATTGAAGTACTTTATACACTTTCTTATGGAATTAAAATGAGTCCTAAAAAAGGTATGGAACTAAAAGGGTTTTATGATTACACAGTATATCCACTTGAAGGAGTATGGGACATTAATGAAAAAGCGAAAAAGAATTTTAACGGATTGATCAATAAAGATGATTTAGTATTTAAATTGATGATCAGACAACCGGATTTTGTTCATGCTGATTTTGTAGGAATAATTCGGGAAATGACGATAAAGAGAAAGCCACTTGAATTGTTAAGAGAAGTCTCATTTGAAGAAATTGAAGAAGGTAAATGTATTCAAATGTTGCATAAAGGAAGTTTTGACAATGAACCAGAAACTTTTAAAGTAATGGAAGAATTTGCTGAGACCAATGGATTGAAAAGGGTATCAAAAATCCACAGAGAAATATATCTTTCAGATACAAGAAAAGTAGCTCCAGAAAAACTAAAAACGACTCTAAGGTTTAATGTTGAAGGTTAAAGTGAAAAAAATGGAAATTTGTAACTTTCCGCTTTATAAGACCATTCTCCAATTATTAAAATGAACGAACAACTCATCAGCCATATCAAACAATTTGTTTCCCCACCCGATGAGGATTTGAAATTGCTTTTTGAAGATGTTGAGTACAAAGTTTTAAACAACAAGGAATTTCTATTGAAAGAAGGGCAGTTCTGTAAATTTCAGTATTTTGTATTAAAAGGATGCCTGCGGTTGTATCGGCTTAATGCTAAGGGGATTGAGCAGATTATTAATTTTGGTATACCCAACTGGTGGATTACCGATCTGGATAGTCTGATCAATAAAATCCCCACCCAGAAATATATTCAGGCTACTAAACAGTGTGAAGTATTAAAGTTTAGTCGGGTTCATTTGGAAAAAGTGATGGAAACTTCTCCGGCAATATGCAATTATTTTAGGATATTACTTGAAAAAGTAAAAGTAGCTGACCAACGAAAAGTGGAGTATTCCCTGAATTTTTCGGGAGAAGAACTTTATCATCATTTCTGCTCTAAAAATCCTGCCTTTATTCAGGAAGTTCCCCAGTACATGATTGCCTCTTATCTCGGATTTACACCAGAATTTATTAGCAAAATAAGGGGTAAAAAGTGATTTTACCTTAGTGCCTTTACAATTTAGCCACCTGAAATTTCTTAATCATGATTAATTTTTAGGAATTCTTTTTAGCTCAATTTTGAACTGTAACCAAAATCAAAAAAAAATGATTGCAGAAAGAGCAGAATTGAGTAGTGTAAAACCGGGAATCTACAACCCGTTATTTGAATTAACAGATCAGATTAAACAAAGCTCCCTGACCACCACAGAATTTTTCTTAATTGAAATTCGAGCTTCTCAAATCAATGGATGTGCCTTTTGTGTGCAAAAACATACAAAAGAAGCCATAGAAAATGGGGAAAAACAATATAGAATTCACGCATTACCATATTGGGAAGATTCACCATTTTTTTCAGAAGAAGAGAAAGTTCTCATTCAAATGACTGAGGAAATTACCTTAATTGCGAAAAAGGGGTTAAGTGATGAAGTTTATGATAAAGCAGTACAAGCTTTTGGTAAGGAAAAAGTGGCTGATATTATTATGGCAATTGCGTGTATAAATGCTTGGAATCGTATTGGTAGATCTACATTAATGGTGCCTGAGCCTTCTCAGAATTAAGTGTGATTGGATAAAATATGAAAGAACATTGGAGATAATTTCCAATGTTCTTTCATATTAAGCCTTTTTCAAAAATTGAGTCTTTAATACCACCTGGCTTTTTCCCACCCTACATTCTACTTCTCCTTGATCACCTGTTAGCCGGATATTTTTAATTACATTTCCCCTTTTCAATGTTTTGGGCATTCCTTTTATCTTTAAATCCTTAATCACATGAACTGAATCACCATCATTCAGAATATTTCCATTGCTGTCTTTTACATCCATCTTACTCTCTTTTTAATTAAAATTCTGTTTTTTTCAAAGTTACTATTAATGAGAAATTGTTTGCTAAAATCAAAGTAATATTAAATTTCCCTCAACCCATCAAACTTTTTTTGTATTTAGGATGGAATGGAGTTTTTTTGAGTAGATTTCAATTATCAATTTTTTTTTATCGAAATGAACGAAATAGCTGAAGAAACCCAAAAAGAATTTACTTATTTCAACAGAGATATAAGTTGGTTATCTTTTAACTATAGGGTGTTAATGGAGGCGGCAGATCCTGCTGTCCCTTTGTATGAAAGAATTAAGTTTCTGGCTATTTTTTCTTCCAATCTCGATGAGTTTTTTCGGGTAAGGGTGGCTTCTCTTAGAAGTTTATTAGCGTTACCCAAAAAGAAAATTAAGAAAAACCTGGATTTCAAACCAAAGGCGGTATTTGCAGCTATTCAGGAAACTGTAGGAAAGCACCAGCAGGAGTTTGGGGAGATTTTTAGAAATGGTATTCTTCCGGTGTTGAAAGAAAATGGTATTGTTCTTTATCAGGAGACAATCACTTCTGAAATTCATAAACAATACATCAGGAAATATTTTAAGAACAGGGTATTGGCTTTTCTCCAACCTGTAGTTATTTCAAATAATAATAATATCCCTTTTTTAAATAACAAGGAGCTTTATTTTGCACTTGAGCTATCTTACACCAAAAATCAGGAGGAAGAAAAAAGGTTTGCTATTTTAAATATCCCTTCCAACCATTTACCTCGCTTTGTAGAACTGCCTCCTATTAATGGTACACATTATTATATTTTTCTGGATGATGTGATTAGAGAAAATTTAGATCTTATTTTTCCAGGATTTGAAATAAAAGGTTGCTTTAGTATCAAAATAAATCGTGATGCGGATTTATTAATCCACGATGAATTTTCAGGGGATTTGGTGGAGAAGATTAAAAAACACCTATCCAAAAGAAATATTGGGGTACCCAGCAGATTTTTGTACGATCTCAATATGCCAGAAGGACTTCAACAATTCTTAATGGAAAGTCTGGATTTATCAGAGGATGACATGGTTCCGGGTGGGAGGTATCACAATTTCAATGATTTTTTTGGTTTACCCAATCCCCTGAAGCCTGCTTTGGAAAATCAAAAACTTTCCTCCCTGGATAGCAGGGAGTTAGATAATTTCACCACTTTTTTTGAAGCTATTTCCAGGAAAGATTATTTATTACATTTTCCCTATCAATCTTATGATTATGTACTTCAATTTTTTAATGAAGCAGCAATTGATCCCTTTGTTACAAAAATACAACTGACAGTTTACAGAATTGCAGCAAATTCTTTTATTGCTAATGCGTTGATCAGTGCGGCTAAAAATGGCAAGGATGTAACTGTTTTTGTAGAAGTAAAAGCCAGGTTTGATGAAGCTAATAATCTAAAATGGGCAAGACTGATGGAAGAGGCTGGGGTGAAAATAATGTATAGCATTCCCGGATTGAAAGTCCATGCAAAAATTGCTTTGATCACCAAAGAAAAGGAAGAGCAGAAGCAAGAATTTGCCTTTTTAGGGACAGGGAATTTTAATGAGAGTACTGCCAAAATTTATGCTGATCACGGCTTGTTTACTTCAAATGAATTGTTAACTCAGGAACTAAGAGGAGTATTTCAATTCTTAAAAAATGGAGAAAAGCCTGAACTAAAACATCTTTTGGTAGCTCAGGTGAATTTGCAGGAAAACTTCCTAGATTTAATTGATAATGAAATTCATCTGAAAAAGACAGGAGAGGAGGCTTTCATTAAAATTAAATTAAACAACCTGGAGGATGATGTGATGATAGACAAGTTGTATGAAGCCAGCAATGCCGGAGTGAAAATTGATTTATTGGTGAGAGGAATTTGCTGTTTGATTCCCGGAGTGGAAAATCAGAGTGAAAATATTACTGTAACAAGGGTAGTTGATCAGTTTTTGGAACATGCACGTGTTTTTGTTTTTGGGAATGGAGGAGAACCCAGGGTGATTATGGGATCATCAGATTGGATGAAACGGAATTTATACCATAGGGTAGAAGTTTGCTTCCCTCTTCTGGATGAAAACCTGAAGGCAGAAATGCTGCAAATTCTGGATTTTCAACTTAAAGACAATAGTAAAGCCGTTGTGCTTAATGAAATCCAGGAGAATTGTAAAAAACAAAGACTACCACTTGAAAAAGAATGCAGATCTCAAATTGATATTTATAATTATTTAAAGGAAAAAAGCTATTAGAGAACTATGGCTTTTTAGGTCTCTCTTAGTAAATAATGGAAATTCTATTTTAGAAATAACATTACTACTTTTACAAATATCAATGTTTGTAACTTTTTTTACTTGGCAAACCGCCAGATTTATAATTTAAATGTAACTTATGATAGTTAGGAAAGTTTTTATTTATAGCTTTTTGTGGGTTGTTATTTCATGTCAAGAACATCAAGAAGAACTTACTTCTAAACAAATTGTTGAAGCTTATTTTGTTGCCCTAAATAATTACAACTTTGAAGAAATTTCTGCCTATACATCGGATAATATTTTGAGAACTGAGGGGGAATATGTGGTCACAAAAAACAAGGTAGACCTTCAACGAATTTTTCAATGGGATTCTGTTTTTGTTCCCAAATATGAAATCCTAGAGATAGAGGAAAAGGACCAGGCAATTGTGGCCACTATTTCAAAGAATTGTAAAAGAATCACTTTTTTGCACGATACTCCCATGGTTTATAAAACCATTATTGAGGTAACTGATCATAAAATAACCAAAATGAAAACGGACGAGTATATTGAATTTGATGATGCAAAATGGCAGAAAAGAAGAGATATGCTTGTAAAGTGGATTGATGAAAATCATCCTGAATTAAATGGATTTATTCATGATCAAACTATTGTTGGTGCTCAAAACTATTTGAAGGCAATAGCCCTTTATCAAACAAAATAATTAGATTGGAATTACTGGAATCGCATACTGTTTTACCTCTGGAAAATCCTGTTAGACTTTCAGAATATGTAATTGGAGTATTCAACACTATTACTTCCCGACAAGGGATGAAAAAAGCCATTAAAAAGGGTTGGGTAATGGTAAATGAAGAAGCGGCAGAAACAGGGAGATTTTTGGTTGGTGGGGAAGTGATTACACTTTTTAAACCTGAAATTAGTTCGGATCAGTCTATTGCCAAATTGAAGGTGGAAGTTTGTTATGAGGATGATTATCTGGCTGTTATCCATAAACCGGCAGGCGTTTTAGTAAGTGGAAATAAGTTGAAAACCATTTATAATGCTCTTCCATTCAACTTACAGGTAAGCCAACAAGTGGGTGCGCTTTCCAGACCTGCTCCCGTGCATAGATTGGATTTTCCCACGAGTGGGCTATTGCTGGTAGGTAAAACAAGTTCAGCTATTATTGCTCTAAGTAAAATGTTTGAAAAGAAGACGATACAGAAAACTTATTTTGCTGTAGCGATTGGAAAAATGGAGAAGGAAGGATTTATAGATTTAGCTATTGCAGAAAAACAAGCTGAGACCAATTATAAAGTGTTGGAAACGGTGAATTCTGAAAGGTTTGAATTTTTAAATCTGGTGGAACTAAAACCATTGACAGGGAGAAGACATCAGCTCAGAATTCATTTATCTGAAATAGGTAACCCGATTCTGGGTGATAAAGATTATGGAAAGCCAGGGTTAATATTAAATGGGAAAGGAATGTATTTGCATGCTTCAGGTTTAAAATTTCATCATCCTGTTTCTGGAGAATATCTGGAATTTAATTTAAAAATACCTAAAAAATTCAGCAAGATTTTTTCGCACAGTAACTGATAAAAAAACAACAAATGAAAGCAGCTTCGGTAAGAGAGATTAAATATGAGTTAGGCACAAAATCCCTTAAAGAATTAATGGAGCTTTGCCTGATGATGTCAAAGTTTAAAAAGGAAAATAAAGAGCTTTTGACCTATTTACTTTTTGAGGCAGAGGATGAACATGCTTTTGTTGAAAGTATAAAAAGAGAGGTGGATGATCTTTTTGAAGAAATTAACATAGCCAGTTATTACTACATCAGGAAAAGAGCCAGGAAAATTTTAATCCATATCAAAAAACATATCAGATACTCCAAGAAAAAGGAAACAGAAATAGAATTACTGATTTACTATTGCCAAAAGCTAAGAAAAATAAAGCCTCCTATCTGGAATTATGTAGCACTCAAAAATATCTACGAAAGGCAAATTGCAGCCATCCAAAAGTCCATCTCCACCCTTCATGAAGATCTTCAGATAGATTATGAATCTGATTTAGAAGAGTTGTTGGATTATTAGAGGAGTAGAATTTATTAATCTTTCTGAATATACCGGATATGTCCTCCATACCCCCAGGGCAGTTAAGTGCTAAATTCGCAACATTTAAAATATTAATAAAAGAAAAAAAACGGGTGCAAGTGTCACGCTTTTGTCAACTATTTTCCAGTTTCTCTCTGGATTTTAAGATTTTTATCAGAGATAAACTGGAAAAAGGCTAGTAATAGAGGTAATCCTTGTACCAATACTACATTTATTTTAAAATTACATTGTCATCCATGCTAAATTAAATTTGGATAAATAGAACTTAACAGTCCTGCCCTTCTAGGGGTTATCTCAAATCCCCATCCTCAGGGTGGGGATCTTTTAATATTTCCCGTTCTATTTCTGCTTCTTTTAATTCCTTCTTTAATCTTGCTATCTCAGCTTGTTTATCTGTCATAACAGCTTTGCCGTTCCCTGCAAAACTATTCTTCCCATATTCGGAAAATTCTCGTTTCCATCGGGTAATTAATTCTGTACGAACATCATTTTCATCTCTGTAAAATTAAGTGTTTTAAGCTTAACTTTTTGTCCAGTCAAATGTAGCAGGTCCAGGGTATTAATGATAAAGTCTGTATTGATATTAGCTGTGGTGATTTTACTGAAGAAATCATTATTCCTGGACAAAAGTCCAAAACAGTTGATAGATTTACCTCTTGAAGCAGCTATAGACACATTCTCATCTTCAAATTGCC
>JAHQVQ010000143.1 GCA_019634305.1 Flammeovirgaceae bacterium
CCTAATTTATTTCATCAATTATAATATCCCACATGTCCTTAAATTTTTTATGGATTTCCTTATTAACTAGTTGCAATTGTTCCCGAAGAACTTTGTTGTGATCTGTATTTAATAATTTTTGGGTTAGATTCTCAATTTCTAATTCATTTGGAGTTTCAAAAATATATGAAGATAAATTATAATCATCAAAAAGCATTTGGTACTTATGAGACCACCCTAAACCAATTGCCGGAACATCTGAAGATAGGGCAGAAGCAATTGAATGGTATCGAGAACCTATTAAAAACTGGCTCTTTTTGATGAATTTTTTAATTTCAATAGCATCACTTATTGCAACAATTTCAACCCTATCACTTTGAAAAGCATCTTTAATTTTTGATGCAATAATTCCATCTCCCCCATTAAATGTATCATGAACCAATATGTTTATCCTTAAATCAGAGGTAGTCAAAATCTGATCCACCACCTTTGTCATAACTTTCACATAATTACCCTTCCATATTTCTTTACCTTTATCTAACATCCTTTCATTTGGAACAATACAACAATATTTATCACTCTTTTCATCTGAATTAGTTTCGGATATTGAATAATTTAGAGTTATATCTGGGAATAGATCCACTTTCTTATTTGACTGATTCGATATTTGTTCAAGATGTGTTTTTGAAACTTTATCCCTTGCAAAAATTAAATCTACATTTTCTAAGACTTTTTTCATCCCACTCACTAATTCAATATTGGTAAATGGACCAAATGCCTGTGGCATTAATATATATTTTATATTTTTCCTTTTGCAATGATCTAAAAGCAATAACAAGTTATGAACAGGAGAAGGCCCCCAAAAATCACTATACGCATAACCAGATATATCAAAAATTATATCGATTTCACTAAATTTAATCTCGCCTCGGAACTTCTTTTTTAGCAATTTTATAATATTTCCATACTTGAGAAACATCGCAAATCTATCAAAACCAATATGTAATAAAGGGAAATCTAAATATTTAAGGTCCAATTTTTCTAATTCAGCATCTCTGATACTCGGACTTACACAAATATTCGAATTTGGAAACCTTTTTTTTAATTCTGAAATTAATGTAACAAGCATTAAATAAGCCCCTTTATTATCTAAATTTCCCCCAACTATTAATATATTCATTCCGCTTTATTTTTTCTAAATTCTGTTTAATCCTTGATTTTCAACTAATTTTGATTACTCCTATATCTAATTTTTTTATTCACATGAATTACTTCCTCTGCACTTCTTTTTGCAGAATATGGTATCTTTCCATCTGGTATTGGATAACCAACACCTATCATCATTACTACAAATTCGTGGGAGGCTAAATCTAGTTTTGTCCTTACTTTTTGCTCTCTATCAGGTAAATTAGGCCAATTGATACAAACGGATGATAAACCTAAGGTCTCCAAAGCATAAATAAAGGACATAGTTGCAAGACTTGAATCAATTATGGGTGCATTAATGTCCCGTTCATCAAAATAACCTGAATAATTACCAACAACTACAATTATACTGGGTAAGGTATATCCTTGAACACCACCAGGTATTGATGAGAGTTCTTTCACCTCATTTGCTTCATTATAAAAATAAAAATTGAATGATTGTCTATTGCAAGCACTTGGTGCAAGTTTGGCAATTTCATAAGCTTTTTTAATTACTTCCTCCTCCACTTTTAAGTCTTTGTAGTATCTAACACTACGCCTTTTTAGAGAAAGCCCCATAAGATCATCATAAGAAACCTCTGATTTAACTCTTAAATTAGATGGATAGGGAACTAACGATTTATCATAATTTTGATCCAAGTTTGAGAATTTGATAAAAGCTTTTTCTATTGTTTTTGTAGGAGTCACATTTTTAAAGTACAAGTTAAGTACAGCTTTACCCCAGGAAATTGAACCTTTATCAAAAACATCCAATCCATTTATCAAATACTCCACTGTTTCCCCAATATAATCTTCAGCAAATACCTCTTTCAAGTCTTTATATGATAATCCTTTTTCCAATCTATGTATATTTCTTCTGAAATTATACATATTTGATGATGATTTTTGGTTTTCCTGAACACCAACATACAAAGCCCTTATTTTAAACCTCAGCTTAATATAGGTTTTTAAAAGCCAAACCAAATAACCTAAACCTAAAGCCCGTAGAATATTAAAGAAGATATTTTTTATTTTTCTCATGGAATGACTAAGTATAAATAACTCACCTTTTTAAGTCCCTATGAATATCTAAAATATTTAATGAAGAAATTAGTATTTGTAAAAAACCCAAGGTTTTCTTACTATAAAACGCAAAAATAACTACAGCAAAAGCAAGTGAAATAATACTAGTTACTGCTGCCCCAATTGCCCCATAAATAGGGATCAACAAAAAATTTAAAACAACATTAATAGTCAATCCTAATAAATTACGAACCAAGGAAGCTTGTGTAAACCTTTCAATAATTAGCCATCGACTAAGTACCACACCTATATATGAAAAATATAATGTCCAAATATGTATTTTTAAAATTTCATGGGCTTCTACGTATTGTTCTCCATAAGTGTACAAAATAATATACTTAGATAATAAGGTTACAGACAAACAAATAATTAATGAGGTGAGAATCAATAATCTAAGCAAATTTTTTAATTTGAATTCATAATTAGCCTGGCTTCTCTTTTTAGCTTCAATTAAAATAGGGAAAACTGATGTAATAATAAGTGGAGGTAAAAAATTAAAAAGTTCAGTTATTTTAGAGGCTACAGCATAATACCCGCCTGCTTCACTACTGACCATTTGAACAATCATCACTTGATCTACTTTCAAATAGATAATAATTCCAGCACTTGAAATTACTAATGGCCAAGCATCCAACAAAACTCTTTGCATTAATTTTATATCTCTTTTCCATGAAAAAATAGATATATTGCTTTTCTTATAATAAAAATAAATACTTCCCACAACTGCAATTATCTCCTCAAATACTACTATCCCACCTAGATATATTAAAGGCAAATTATAAACTATAAACCCTACTAATAATACTGTTCTTATGGTATAAGATAGTGTTCTTGCTATTACTTTATACCTTGCCTGAATAATTGCATCAAAATAAAATTCAATGACATTGAAAGAAGAAAAGAACACCTTTAATCCCATTAATAATGTCAATTGAATTTTAATAGATTTAATTTCAAAAATCAGACAGAACAAAAGTAATAAAGTATATAAAAATATGGCAGCGCTTATTCTAATAAAAAAAAGAGTTCCCAGATTTTTTGCCTCATTTTCTCTTTTTTCTACTAATAGATGAATGCCTAGGCCTTGAAGACCAACCATTGATAAAGTTACAAGAATGGCGATATTGGCTAATGCAAAATTATATATCCCAAAATTTTCTGGACCTATTTCTCTTGCAAGCCAAATCGAAACAAAATATCCAGCAATTAACCTGAAAACATAATCAAATAATAACCATAAGCTATTTTTAAATAATTTGACAAACTTGGTATTATTTAAAAAAGAAAAACTAGACATAAAACTTTACCCAATATTTAATTATTTCCCTCATTTATTATCTTAAACTTTCCTATGCTTTGGGTAAGTTTATCATAGCCCATAAATTTAAATCTTTTTTAAAAGTATTTGATTTGGGGTAAAAGAAGAATTTATTCTTCCAATTTCATAAAGAAAGCCTTTGAAGTATTTATAATTCTTACGTAATATAACCATAAAATCACCAAACTAAATTAATCAAATATTCACCATAACCACTTTTCAATAGTGGCTTAGCCAGTGCTTCTAATTGATTGGCATTAATATAACCCATTTCAAAGGCTACTTCTTCAGGACTTCCTATTTTCAGGCATTGTCTTTTTTCAATTACTTGTATGAATTGTGAAGCAGCCATTAAAGATTAATGGGTCCCGGTATCTAACTAGGCTGTTCCTTTATCTAAAATTCCTACCTGAAGCTTTTTCCTTTTCAAATATTCGCGATTTACATCTGTAATTTCATACTCTCCCCTAGCAGATGTATTGTTAATAAGAATCAATTAAATTGAGGTAAAAGAAAACTTTTGGCTAAATTCTTCCAACTCTTTGTTAAGTTCCTTTTCTGAATAAAGTTGTAATTCCTCAAGTCGCTTATCTTTTAAAACACTGATTGTCCGCAACTTAAAATCGCTTAGTAGCCCAAGGGTTTCCAAATTTGGGTAAAGTCCTTTAATGGAATCTACTATTTCATTTACTGAATAATTTTTATCCACAAGATTATAAACACCCGATTTTAATGGCTTTTGAATCAGCCCGGCTAATGTTGAGCAAATTTTACTAATATGAATAAATGCACGTTTTTGTAGACCCGATCCCTGAACCTGAATTCTATTATGAAAGTGAGCATCGAACATAAAACGATTGATTACCGCATCAAATCGCAAACTTTTCCCATATCCATATACATTTCCACACCTTAAAACATAGGTTTCCATTCTATCGGAAAGCCTTTCTATCATTTTTTCTCCATGCATTTTTGAAATGCCATAATGTGTTCGGGGATTAGGTTGAGAATCCATATCTACTACTTTTCGTGATGTTCCATAAACAGAAGTGGAACTCAAATAGTAAACCTGTTTGACATCACTTTCCTCTAAAACATAACTCAACTCGGCTGTTCCCCAATGGTTTACTTGCTCAAAAATATGCGGGTCTTCATTGGCAAATGGAGTAGTCACTTTTGCTGCCAAATGAAAAACGACATCTACTCCTACAATAACTTGTTTTAATTTATAGGTATCTAAAATATCTCCATATTCAAATCTTATTTTTCCAGAGGGTAGATTACCAGCAATAAATACATTATAGTTATTTCTTGAGAGGTTATCATAAATAACTATTTCTTTTACTTCTGGATTAGAAGCAAGCATTTCTGTCAACTCAGAACCAATATATCCGGCTCCACCTGTAATTAAAATCTTCATTTTATAGTTTTATATAGGATTGACTTTAGGTCAAAAGTACAATTGAGAATTATCAAACTTTATACAAGTATAAAGCTAATTTTCTTTACTAAAAATTGCTATAGCAAAGGAAATTAGCATTCAAAAAAAGGGGGGGGTAATAGGTATTACTTACTTACTAGTTTGGTATGCAAACCACATTCTGTTTTATTCATGCCTTTCCATCTTCCTGTTCTATTGTCCAACATATCATTTGCACTGATTTTATGGGTACATGGTTGGCAACCAATACTCATATAACCTTTTCCTTCAAGTGGATGACGGGGAAGGTTAAAAACCCTGATGTAATCATGAACCATTTTTGTAGTCCATTCTAGCATTGGGTGATACCTTAAAACATTTTGGGGAGCAGGTTCAATTTTTTTCATTTGAGCTCTTACTGCACTTTGCCCTTTTCTAATTCCATTTATCCAAATATCATGACTTGCCATGATAGGATCAAGTGGTGCAATTTTATTAATGTGGCAGCAATAATCTGGTTCAGATGTGTAAAAGAATCTCCCTAAACTATCCTTCTGCTGACTTCTAGGAGCAGCGGAACTCAAGTTCAATATTTTCAAGTTAAATTCTTTTTCTAATTTATCTCTAAATGCAAGAGTTTCAGGAAAATGAAAACCTGTATTTAGAAAACAAACCGGAATTTTTCTTTCCATTTGCCCAATAATATGCAACAGGGGAATACTATTCGTCTGAAATGATGAAGTAGCAAAAATCTGCTTTCCTTCATTTTGAAATTCAGTAAGTTCCAGTTTGATTTCCTCAACGATTTTGTTGAAGTTTTCGATTAGTTCTGATGTTGGTACAAATAGCATATTTCCAGATTACAGCCTTTTGAAAGACTAACAATTAAACAATCAATTTAAAAATAGAAGTCCTAAGCTCATTTTCATTAGGGTTTCCTAACAAAAACAGTTTAAATTAATTCAAATATAAAATTTGAAGATATTTTTTTGATATATGTTAATTGTTGTTGTATGTCTGCAAACTTATAGCTTGACAACATCCTTTCCAAATCCAGTTAGTTATTACTAACTTAATAATATAGCCTATTTGTTAATGAGACACTATTTATAATCCTCAATTCAGTTTTTTCCAAGTTAAATTATTTAGAAATGGAAATTTTTTCCACCTCTTCAAGTTTCAATTCAATATTTTCAAGGTCCTGATACCATTCAGGATGAGGAGACCATTCAATACATTTAGGGCATTGGGTAACTTTGTGGACTTTCCCACAAGAAGGGCATTTTCCATAAGTATCGAAAGTATTCCAATTATGCCCACAATCACAAAACCAATACTTTCTTCCATCAGGCTCCCAATTGCATTTCGGGCAGGCTATTTTTTCTTCAATATTTCCCATAAAATAAATATTTAAATTTCTTTACCCACTAATAACCTTCGAAAATTCTTTCTTATAAGTCAGTGGGCTACTATTATTAATTTCTTTGAATTTTCTATTAAAATTAGAAAGTGTCCTAAAGCCACATTCATAAGCAATTTGAGTTACACTTAAATTTCCAGCTAAAAGCAATTTACAGGCATATCCAATTCTAATTTCTATTACAAAATCGGAAAATGTTTTGTTCGCTCTGCTTTTAAAATATCGGCTAAAGGAAGATGGGCTCATGTTAATGAAGGCCGCCACTTCATCCAATGAAATCTTTTCTTTAAACCTTTTCATCACATAATCATAAACCTTTTGCATTCTGCCTGAGTCTGATTCTGAATGGGTATTGAGATATCCCAACGAAGAAATATAGTTGAATTCCTTGGATATGGATAATAGGTGTAATATTTTCATTAAAGCAATTACCCGATCAAACCCCCTTTGATTCAAACAATCTTTCATTAACTGAGTAACCGCTTTATGGGTTCCTCCAAAAAACTCTACTCCTCTTTCAGCAGCTTCAAAAAGTTGCTTAATTTTTCCCATTTCCTCCTTTTTCAGAAATTCCTTTCCCATAAATTGTTCTGAAAAATAGATCACTATACCATGGGTTTCCAGTCCTTTATGTTGAAAATAAACATCATCACTTCTCCATAAGTGAGGAAGGTTTGGGCCAGTAAACACCATGTCTCCTTCCTGGAAATGCTTAATACTATCTCCTATGAAGCGTGTTCCGCCTCCCTCCATTACTACAAATAATTGGTACTCTGGGTGAAAATGCCAATTTGGATCAAAAAAAGGTGCTTTTAGGTCATGAATCTCAAAAGTATAGGCTTCAGGAATAGCTGATTTTTGAATGGGAAATTTCATTTTTAGCTTAATTTATCAATCAATAAAGTGAATTAAACAAAACAAAGACAAAAAACAGTCAAAATTAGCAAAAAAACAGAAAGTTTTTAGTGAAAACAATTCGGATAATTGTATATTTAATTGATGAAAATATGATAATGAATCAAGCTGATTCCTATAAACAAACCATGAAATGGTTTTACTATTTTCTACAAATTTGATACAGGACAATAGACATTGGCATCAGTTTACAACCCTTAAATAAATGAGTATAAAGATTAGATTAACAAAACCTGGGAATTGTTTTTCATGGAAAATAATGATGAAGCTATTACTTCTCAGTATCATTTTATCAAGTTGTTCCAATCAGAAACAAGAAAAGGCCACTACCAACCCAAATATCCAAATACTATTTTTAGGGCATGATAGTGAACATCATAATTCTGAAAAATATTTACCAATCCTTGCCTCAGCTCTTGTAAAAAAAGGGATTCAATTTACCTACACCTCAGATCCAAGTGATCTGAACACCACCAATCTCAATAAATATGATGGTTTAGCAATTTATGCTAATCATGATGTTATTTCCGAGTCTCAAGAGACTGCTTTACTTCAATTTGTAGAAAGTGGAAAAGGTTTTATCCCCATCCATTCTGCTTCTTATTGTTTTAGAAATTCTCAAAAATTTGTGGATTTGGTAGGAGCTCAATTCCAAAAGCATGGCACAGGCACATTTACAACCAAAATTACCGATAGCCAACATCCAGCGCTTAAAAATGTAACCGAATTCGAAACCTGGGATGAAACCTATGTACATCATTTGCATAATGATGACAAAGTTGTGCTGATGGAAAGATCAGAAAATGGAGAAAAAGAGCCCTGGACCTGGATCAGGCAACAAGGAAAAGGACGTATCTTTTATACTGCTTATGGTCATGATGAAAGAACATGGGGAAATCCGGGATTTCACCAATTAATGGAAAGTGGCATAAAATGGGCAGTAGGAGAAGAAGTTGTATCTGAAAAAAGTAAGATGGAATTTCCCAACCTGGCATATAAACTTGCTAAAATTCCTAATTATGAAAAGAGAGACCCTGCTCCTAAATTACAAGATCCATTATCTCCTGAGGCCTCTCAAAAATTAACACAATATCCACAGGAATTTACTTTAGAACTATTTGCTTCTGAACCTGATATTATCAATCCCATCAGCATGGCATGGGATGAAAAGGGACGACTTTGGGTAATTGAAACAGTTGATTATCCCAATACGGTTAGAGATTCTGAAGGTGAAGGTGACGACCGAATTAAGATATGTGAAGATACCGATGGAGATGGGAAAGCGGATAAATTCACTATTTTTGCTGAAAACTTAAATATCCCAACAAGCCTGGTTTTTGCCAATGATGGAGTAATTATTTCCCAGGCTCCACATTTCCTTTTTCTGAAAGATACTGATGGAGATGACAAAGCAGATGTTAAAAAAGTCATTATTTCAGGCTGGGGTACATTTGATACTCATGCTGGCCCCTCAAACCTAAAATATGGTTTTGATAATAGGATTTGGGGAACTGTTGGCTACTCTGGATTTTTCGGTCCGGTAAATGGTGATTCTTTAAAATTTGGACAAGGTATTTATAACTTTAATCTGGATGGAAGCGACTTAACTTACCTCACAAGAACAAGTAATAATACCTGGGGTTTAGGTTTTTCCGAAGATTTTAATGTGTTTGGTTCTACTGCGAATAATACCCATAGTGTTTTTATGGGTATTCCCAATACCTATTTTGATGGTTTTGAAGCACCTCCTTTTAATGGTAGTAAGAAAATAGATGGTCATTATGGGTTTCATCCAATTACCTCAAACTACCGTCAGGTAGATGTTTTTGGTGGCTTCACAGCCGCAGCAGGACATAGTTTATATACTGCCAGAAATTTCCCTAAGGAATATTGGAATAGAATAGCACTGGTTTGTGAGCCTACAGGCAGGTTAATCCACAATGCTGTTTTGGAGAAAGATGGTGCTGGGTTTAAAGAGAAAGATGGATGGAATTTGATTGCTTCAAACGATGAATGGTTTGGACCAGTACACGCAGAAGTTGGTCCGGATGGAGCTGTTTGGGTTTTGGATTGGTATAATTTTATTATCCAACACAATCCAACACCCAAAGGTTTTGAAAATGGCAAGGGAAATGCCCATATCAACCCCCTAAGAGATAAAAAACATGGAAGAATTTATCGCCTAAGTTATAATAATAGCAAAGAATACGAACCCATTTCCCTTTCTAAGGAAAGACCAATGGAAGTAGTAAAAACCTTGCAGAATGACAATCTTTTTTGGCGAATGACTGCCCAGCGTCTTTTGGTAGAAAGAGGGCAATTGGATGTGGTCGAACCTTTAATAAATCTGGTTAAGAACAATTCAGTTGATGAAATTGGTTTGAACCCAGGTGCTATCCATGCCCTTTGGACCTTGCATGGTTTGGGTGTTTTTCAAAATGAGGCAAATGAGGCTTATTGGGCCGCAGTCCATGCTTTAAATCATCCTTCCTCTGGGGTTAGAAAAGCTGCCATTCAGGTTTTACCTAGAACTATTTGGGCAAATCAGGCGATAACTTCATCAGGAATTTTATCTGATAGTGATCCTAATGTTCAATTAACTGCAATTCTGGCTTTAGTAGAAATGGCTCCTTCAGAAAAAACAGGAAAATGGCTTTATGATATTGCTGATAATGAAGAAATCATTCAGGATGAATGGCTATCCAAAGCCGTTTATTGTGCTGCTGCAAAACATAGAAAGGGATTTATGGAGGCTATGAAATTGGATAAAGGAGCTATTCCCTCTCCTATTGCAAATGAACAACATTCAACAAGCAATTGGACAAAATCAAATTTTTCGGATGACGATTGGAAACAAATGAAATTGCCTAATTTATGGGAAAACACAAGTATTGGAGAATTGGATGGAATTGTGTGGTTCAGGAAGGAAATTAAATTATCTAATTCTCAGGCTTCAGGTAAAGCCAAACTTTATTTAGGACCAATTGATGATGAAGATGAAACCTGGATAAATGGAGTAAAAGTTGGCGCTACAGAAAATGATTATAAAGCCAATAGGATATATAATATAAGCAATGGGATATTTAAACCAGGGAAAAATGTAATTTCTATTAAAGTGACTGACACAGGTGGTGGAGGTGGAATTTGGGGTAAACCAGATAGCCTTTTTATTAAAACAGGAATTGAAAAAATCAATCTTCAGGGGGATTGGAAATATAAAATCGAAAAGGAATTCAGTAAAGGTTCTCAGCCATTTTTCACAGCAGAAAAAGGCATTAGAGAAGTTTTTGTGGAAAAGGTTTATGCTCAGAATCTTCAAAATAATAATAATGATAATACAACCGAATCAGCAGAACTGCCGGTCATTATTTCTATTAAACCTATTAAAAATGAAATGAAATATGATACTAAAACTTTTCAGGTAGAAGCTGGAAAAATGGTTGAAATTCATTTCGAAAATATAGATTTTATGCAGCATAATCTGGTAATTGGGAAAAGTGGAAGTCTGGAAATTGTTGGTAAAGCTGCAGATGAATTAGCTTCCGCTACCGATGGAGTGGAAAAAAATTATGTCCCGGAAATTCCTGAGGTATTGTTTGCCACTACTTTGGTTGATCCGGAAAGTACTTATATTTTAAAATTTAAGGCACCTGAAAAACCAGGGGAATATCCTTTCGTCTGTACCTTTCCTGGACATTGGAGAATTATGAATGGAATCATGAAAATAGTGCCTAAAACATCCCTATGAAAGAAAAAATAAAATTTGGAGTAAGTACCTGGCTATGGACTTCCCCATTTAATTCAGATACGGTTGAATTATTCCCAAAACTTAGGGAAATGGGTTTTGATTATGTGGAAATTCCTGTGGAAGACCCTGAGATTATTGATGCAGAAATTGTAAAAGAAGCATTAATTGAAAATAAACTAAAACCAATTATCTGTGGAGCTTTTGGTTCATCAAGAGACCTTACCAGTACTGATATCAGCATTCACGAAAATTGTTTCCAATATCTGGAAGCCTGCTTTAAATTGTCTCAAAGCCTGGATGCCGGTTTTGTTGCCGGACCAATGTATTCGGCAGTTGGAAAAGCTAGGTTGCTTCATCCTGAAGAAAGAAAAGCAGAATGGAACCTTGCAGTGAAAAACCTGCGAAAAGTATGTGAAATGGCTGAAAAATACAATCAGAAAATTGCTCTTGAGCCACTCAATAGATTTGAGTCTGATTTGGTTAATACTGCAGAACAGGTTTTAAACCTTGTTCAGGATATTAATCATCCTTCAGCTAAAGTAATGTTGGATAGCTTCCATATGACATTGGAAGAAAGAAACCTCCAACAAGCCATTGAATTAGTTGGTGATCAATTGATCCATTTTCAAGTATCAGAAAACTATCGGGGAGCTCCCGGAACTGGTCAGACAAGATGGGATGACATTAAAAAAGGTATAGAAAATATAGATTATTCCGGAGCAATTTCCATCGAAAGTTTTACGCCACATGTTCAGGAATTGGCTGGAGCAGTTTGTATTTGGAGAAGCTTCCATCCCAGCCAGGATAAATTTGCCACTGATGGACTCTCCTTTTTGAAAAGTTTATTCAATTCAAATTGAATTATAAAATACTAAATATTAATTACTTATAAATATGGAAAACAAAAAACTAAATTTCGCCATTGTAGGGTTGGGTTTCGGAGCCGAATTTATCCCCATTTACCAAAAACACCCTCAGGCAAATATGTATGCGATATGCCAAAGAACGGAATCGAAACTCAATGAAGTTGGAGACTATTTTGGAGTAGATAAAAGATATACTTCTTATGAGGATTTACTTAATGATCCGGAAGTGGATGCAGTACATATCAATTCTCCTATTCCTAACCATGCCGAGCAATCTATTGCAGCTTTGAAAGCGGGTAAACATGTCGCCTGTACGGTTCCCATGGCTACATCTGTAGAAGATTGCAAAAAAATTGTGGATTTGGTAGCTGAAACCGGACTCACTTATATGATGATGGAAACCGTGGTTTATAGCCGGGAATTTCTGTTTGTAAAAGAACTTTATGAAAAAGGGGAATTGGGTAAAATTCAGTTTTTAAGAGCTTCCCACCAACAGGAAATGGCCGGATGGCCAGGCTATTGGGAAGGACTTCCCCCTATGTATTATGCCACTCATTGTGTAGGCCCGGTTTTGGCTTTAACTCAGGGAGAAGCTGAATACATTTCCTGCTTTGGTTCTGGCCGAATTGATGAAAAATTAATTCCAATATATGGATCACCATTCGCAATTGAATCCTGCCATATAAAATATAGAAATTCTGATCTTTCGGCAGAGGTAACCAGGTCTTTATTTAATACAGCTCGTCAGTACAGAGAAAGTTTTGATGTTTATGGATCTGAAAAATCTTTTGAATGGACACAAATAGAGCATGAGCAACCAGTAATTCATACTGGAGAAACTCCCAAGCGAGTGGATGTGCCGGATTATGCTCATTTGTTACCAGAGGAAATTCAGAAATACACCACCAAAGGTGTCTATGATGAGGATGAAAATCAACATCTTTCATTTACTCAGGGAGCGGGTCATGGAGGTTCTCATCCTCATTTGGTGAATGAATTTGTTTCTGCACTTAATGAAAATAGATCCCCTTATCCAAATGCAAAGCAATCTGCTAATATCACTTGTGTTGGTATTTTGGCACATGACTCTGCTATGGAAGGAGGAAAGATTATTAAAATGCCAGAATTTACTTTGAAATAATCGCGAGAATTTATTGTGAAAAAATAAAACTAAGGAGTCTCTTTTTAAGAGACTCTTTTTTTATTAAAAAAAATTCAATTTCCTTTTGGGGGTGTAAGTATATACTTGCTACATAATAAGTATAAAACAAGAATTAAACAACCCCTTGTTTTTTTTATACCAGCTTAAATACTAAATAAATTGACTAGAGGAATTTTAAATTCCCATTCTCCAGGTTTTTGTTCTGGAATTAAATGATAAGATTTTTTTATGGCAAATGGAGTAATCTTCGGTTTGTAAAAAGATATTGAGAAATATCAAATTTCCCAATATCTGAAAATAACAAACTTAGTTTACTAATTTGCCAGTTAAAAATTTAATTTTAAGACTAAAAAAAATAGTAATAAAACTTAGGACCTAAGTACCAGTACTATTTTATATCGAGTACTTTTATCTCATTATCAAAAAGTTGTGGCACTTATTAAGTATATTTAATTCTGCACATCTATTTACTATTAACAATCTTAATTAAAACACAAGAAGTACTGTAATGAAAGACTTTTTAGAAGTCATAAAAGCTTATTTGGAAGGTCAGGAAAATGAAAATCTTGAAAATTGGGCAAACCGTTCTGAAGAGAACAAACAATACCTTCAACAAATAAAAGATGAAATGGAATTGGCAGAAAAAAAAGCTAATTCCTTCAAACCTGATCTTAGTAAGGCTTATGAAAAGATAAACCCTTCCAGCAGGAATTTGATAATTCAACCGGCTAAAACCAAAACAAGAAGGCTACAATATTTTACAAATGTGGCTGCTATAGTTGGATTAGGTTTTCTTATTGCATTTATAGGTTTCAGTATTGTCAATCATCAACCAGATTATATTGAATTTTCAACTGCAATAGATAAAAAGAAAGAAATTATTCTGGCTGATGGTAGCGCTGTGTTCTTAAATAAAGGAAGCAAACTGTATTATCCAGAAGAGTTTGAAGGAGAGGTCCGGGAGGTAAAACTGGAAGGTGAAGCTTTTTTTAATGTAACCGAAAATCCGAATAAGCCTTTTGTTATTAATATAGGAAACTCAAAAGTTAAGGTTCTCGGAACTTCCTTTAATATACGTTGCTATGATGACGAAGAGATGGATGAGGTAATGGTGGTAAGCGGAAAAGTTGCTTGTTACAACAATGAAGAAGGGGAATCTTCCCAAATTTTTCTTTCAGAAGGCGAACAAGCTATTCTTCATAGAAGTAGCCCTAAAATAGAAAAAAGGGGTAATTATGACCCTAATTTATTAGCATGGAAAAGCGAAGAAATAGTTTTCGAAAACACTTTGCTTTCAGATGTAGAACAGATATTGGAACATTATTATAGAGTGAATATTATTATTGAAAATGAACCCATTTCCAACTGCAGATTCACTTCCACATTTAAAAATGATAATTTAGAAAAAGTACTGCAGGTTTTAAATGTTGCATCAGATATTTCATATACTTTCGAAGATAACAATTGTGTACTAAGCGGAAATGGTTGCCAATAAAATACTGATAATTTTCAGAAGGTAAGATTAACTTTTAGAGCTTGTTTTAGTTTTTTTTCTAGGTGAAAATGATCAGTTCGAGGTTCTTAGGAAGTGATAAAATATGAACATGCTCTTAGCCGAAAAAGAATTTTGCATATGCCGAAACTGCGTTGCTACAAAGCCTTAAAAAGTAAAAAGATTTACCTTCCGCACTTCGAAAGGTACAAGTCTTATGTGCCCAAGTTTTTGCTTAAAAAATTTCCATTTGTATTATTTTGGGCTATTTCTTGTGCTGTTATCCTCATCTTTCCAGGCCAAAGTATTGCCCAAACCAATATTGAAAACAAAATTGTCTCAGTTGATTTTGATGATATAACGCTTAAGCAGGCTATTCATGAATTGGAAGAAAATTATCAGATTAGATTTTCATATATCAATAATTATTTTCAGCAAATACTCCAGCAAAAAATATCTTTAAAATCGGAGGATAAACCACTTAAAGATATTTTAAATATCCTTTTCACTCCACAAAATATCTCTTTTTCATTCCTGACGGATATCATAGTTCTAAAAATAGTGGGTGTCCAAATTCAAAACTTTTCAGGAAAAGTAATAGACAAGGAAAGCCAGGCACCAATTCCGTTTGTGAATATTGGTATAAAAGGGCAAAGAAAAGGAACTTCCTCCAATATAGAGGGCGATTTCATCATTAAATCAGTATTTACTGATACCCTGATTTTTTCCCATATTGGATATGAGAAAATTGAAATTTCTTCAGCAGAGATTCTAGATAATAATGCAGTTGTTAATCTAACCCCAAGTGCAAAGGTAATTCCCGAAATTACTGTAAATGAAAACTTCGAAAAGTCCCTGATTGAAAATGCCCACAAAAAAGCACTTTCATATCAATACAATCTACAAACTGCCAAAGCTTTTTACAGACAAATTTCCAAAAACAATGATGTCTATCCGGAAATCTATGAAATATTGTATGATGTAACATACAGTAGAAAAGGAATTTCAAATTGGAAAATCAACAATGGCCGATACGCACTAAGAGGAGACATTTTTGATAAAGAATACCTTTACCATATCAATTTTACACTGATTTCAAAATACCTAAAATCTTTTGATGATGGAATTTCTGATGAAGGGAATTTACTTTCTCCAATTAGGAATAATCCTGAACAATTTTATGATTTTGAATTAAAAAATTTCATAAAGTATCAGAATAGACTTATAGCTATTCTGGAATTTACACCTAATGTAACTATTGGTTTTCCGGTTTTCAAAGGAGATGTTTATATAGACACAAAAACTCATGATATCTTAAAACTGAAAGGAGAAGTGGTTGGGGCTAGCATAAACCTGATAAAAGGAAAAGGTAGCAAAATCACTAATTACAGTCGGAAAATTGATATGGCATTCAGGGAATTGGAGGATGAAACACTGGTAATGGATTATATTAATATCACCCATACTTTCGATTATTCAAAGCGGAAGCAATTTGACCGAAAGATTATTACCCATTCATTTCTATCCTTTTATAATCACGATCTGGATGCTGACAAAAACAAATCAGATACTATTATAAATACCGATGAATATAGCTTCAATTCAGAAGTAATTCTTAATCATGAAAGCCAATTGAAAAATGAGGAAGGCGAAATCATTTCCGATTTAGAGAAGATAAAAGGGATAAACTATCATCCGGGATTTTGGAAAGAAAACCCTATTATTAAAAGAACTCCAATCGAAGAAAATGTCATTCAATCATTTGAAGAATCAGGAGCTTTCGGGAATTTATATATTGACTGGCTTAAGAAAAATGAAATTAAGGAGAAAAAGGAAAACACAAGTGAATTAGATACAGAGCCCAATCCTTTAGGCTTTATTGATTCAGAGCAGGAAAAACATAAAAAATCAGAAGATATTACGGGAATCAGTACCAATCTTGGAAAAATCACTCAGGAGGATTTGGAAAATAGATCAATAAAATTTCCTCATGCGGATGCTGTAATTCTTTTCGATAAAGGCAGTATTCGATACGATATTGTTGATACAGATGGAGTTGTAAAGCTAATCATTGATAAAACAAGAAGAATAAAAATACAGACCCAGGAGGGCGTAAAACAAGGTTTTATTAAAATACAATTCCCCAAAAATGGAAAGATTAATTTTGTAAAAGCCAATACATACAATCTCGACCTGAATGATAATATTAGCCGAAATAAGATAAAGAAAAGAGACATCGTTTCTGATTATACCAATACCTATGAAAATAAAAGAGGAACATTTAAATACGCTTTAAACGAAGACTCTACTGTTGCCTTCAAAGTGCTAACCATGCCTGATGTTCAGATAGGAAGTATTATCGAATATTCCTATCAGCTTGTATATGACGATTATGAAAACCTTATTCCCTGGTTTTTTCAAAATAAACTACCTACTGAATACAGCGAATTAGAATTACTTATTCCCAGTTTTTACGAATATAAAACGGATCTGATGGGCTTATATCCTGCTCATCAAGTAATAAAGGAATTTGTTTCTCAAAATATTGCCGGAAACATAAGAATGGCTGCAATTGCAGAATTTAGTGGTTGGGACTACATGAATATGGGTAATAATAATTGGATGAATTCCAATACAGCTCCGGGTTATAATGGACGGAATTTAAATTACCGACAAGCCATAAATTCATCCAGAACTCTTTTTATATTAAAAGATTTACCTCCTATTCCAGCAAATCCGGGAATAAATCAAATTTCGAAAGCTACTTTTAATTTATCAGGATATAGTAATGTAAACCCAATGGGAATCTTCCAGGATGCCGTTTGGTTACAGAGAATAAGGTGGAATAGATATGGGCCAAATGCTTATAATAACAACTTTACAGCATTTAATCGCGGAGTGAACCGACCAATGACTTCCAGGTATAGTGGAAGAAGATGGACAAGGGAAAGTCTGGAAGATGATTTTAAAAGACATCCCATGAGAGCAGTTTTTCCGGGAGAAGAAAATGAGCTACTAATAGGAGAGAAACTTCCTACCAAAACTAAATCATGGGAAGAACTAAACAGGGTTTTAATCACACATGAAAAATTTGGGCAGCAACTCAAAAACTCCAGAAAATTCACAAAAAAACTCATTCCCTTATTTGATTTTATAGATTCGGACCTGGCCAAAATGGAAAGGATTTATAAATATGTGCAAAATAATGTAAGGTGGAATGGAGAATATTCCATTTTTGTTTCAAAAGACCTCAAAAAGATAGCAGAAACAAAAAAGGGAAATAGTGCTGATGTGAACCTTTACCTTACTGCTTTGCTAAATGATGCAGGAATAAAAGCAAACCCTGTGGTACTCAGTACCAAAACCCATGGACATTTGCTCCAATCTGTTCCTGATATCCGGAAGCTTAATAATGTAATTGCTGAGGTAAAAATAAATGGAAAAACCATTCTGCTGGATGCCACTGATTTTATGCGTGGATATAATTTAATTTCCGCTGAAGATATGAATGGTTTAGCTTGGAAAGTAAGCTCAGAAACTCCGGAATGGTTAAATATTTTAAATGCCAGATCTACCCAATTCTCCTATGCAAAAATGAAAGTGGATGTGGTTGGGGCAATGGAGGGAGAAATTACTTATCAGCAAACAAATTTTATGGCCCTGGATAAAAGGAGAGAGATTTACGAAAAACAATTATCCAGAAAACTCCAATCTGTATTTGAAAGTAGATTTGATGATGTGAAGGTGGATAATATGGCTTTTATCAATCTAACTGAATTTGATAAACCACTTAAGTCCAATTATAAATTCCGTACATTGGATTTCTCGGAAAAAAAGGCAGACTCCATCGTAGTTAATCCTATGATGTTAGAACAAATGCGTGCCAATCCCTTTCCGGCAGATTCTATCATTGATCCTATCACGTTATTGTATCCCAAAAATTATGTTCATGTGATTACACTTGAAATTCCTAAGGGATATAAAGTAGCCAGAGCACCTGAAAACATAGAGATCAAATTTGAAAAGCAGTTATCTGAATTCCTTATTCAAATGGGAAAAGATTCTCTTGTAGCACAGTTCACCTATCAAATATCTTACAACGTGAATGAAATCAATATTTCCAGTACTATCCATACCCGTTCCAATGAAATATTCCCTGCTGAATATCCAGAATTCCAAGCATTTTTTGACAGAATTATAGCCAAACACAAAGAAACAATAGTCTTCCGAAAAGAAGATGATTAATTCATGTTCCTCCTTTCTAATTATTATTTGGACCAATCAGAGAAAGTGTACCTTTGAAACTAGATTCTGTAAACTTAATTACATAATAATAAACTCCTTGAGGGTGCCCTACTCCATTCCATTCAAAATCCCTTTCTTCACTTTTATAGATTTTATCTCCCCATCTATTGGTTATTTCTACAAACTCAAACCTGTCTTTGCAAGTATCTTTGGGCAGTTCAGTTATGTAGTAAGTATCACTTTTTCCATCACCATTTGGTGTAAAAGCATTGGGAAATGTGATTACTTCTTCCCGCTGTGGGTCAATCACTTTCAGTTTTAATAATATTGTATCAGCAGCTTCTAATCCACATTTTAGCTTATTTCTACCAATAATTTGCAGAGTGTATTCAGTAACTGAAGAATCATTGAGCATACTGCAATCTGTAATCCAGTAAAATTCTGATGTCACAGGAGATTGACCTGAAATATTCTGGATTTCCATTCCTAAATCGGCAAGTTCGAATTCCATTCCTGAAATGAATAATTCAATTTCATCGGAGCCAAAATCTTGACCAATAATACTTAGGGAAATATCTTTTCCAGCCTCAATAGTTTCTGTATAATTCAAAGCCTCCTGATCATACTTTGCACCATTTATAGAGAGCTTCGGAGCATTTGCAGGGTCTGGAACAAATTGCAGTTTCAGGTTTAATTTTACAGTATCAGCAGTTATGGCATAGCAATCATTGTAATCATAACTGACAAAATACAATTCGACTGTTTCCATATTA
>JAHQVQ010000144.1 GCA_019634305.1 Flammeovirgaceae bacterium
CCTATAAGTTCCTCTGGAGTATATCCAATGATTTTTTCAGAAGCTGTACTTATTTGCCTAAATAAGCCCTGATTATCAATAGTGCAAATTATATCCATGGAATGATCCATTATTTTTTGTAGGTTCTCCTGGCTTTGTTTTAATTCAAAATTGGTCTTTTTTATTTCCGTAATATCCTGAAAGGCTCCAAAGAGCCTGATAATTTTCCCATTTCTGAGCTCTCCTTTTCCCATTGATCTCACCCACTTCGCTTTTCCTGTAGCAGTAATTATTTCCAATTCTAAATCAAAAGCAGTGGCATTTTTTATACATTCATCCACAGCTTTTGTAATCATTTCACGACTTTTACCTTCCTTATAAAAATTGATAGCAGTGGCTATATTGGGTTCAAAATCAGCTCCAACTTCATGGATTTCTTTAGTAAACTCCGACCAGAATAAGGTGTTATTCAGCATATCGATTTCCCAGCCTCCAACCTTTGCCATCTGATTGGTATCATTAAACAGTCTTTCAATTTTTTTCCTATCTGAAATATCAGTCATTACAATATTGATAAGCTCTTCACCAGAAATGGTATCTTTAAAAAGAACTGCTGCAATTTCCATATAAAATCGTTCTTGATTTTTCCTAACCCCAATGAGATCACCTTTTACATTACCTTTCTTTTTTAATTTTCTCAAGTATTTGTTTATCCTTTGGTCTTCAGAATCAACTATTTGGGTGAGTGTTAGTAATTTAAATTCTTCAAATGAATAGCCAAACATTTCTGAAGCCACTGGATTAATATCAAGAAAATCTCCATTTAAATTACTTAAAAAACAAGCATTAGGTGAGTTATCGATTAAAGCCTTATATTTTTCTTTATTGGCAATAGTATCTATTTCAGCATATTTTTGAGGACTGATATCCCAGCTTGAGCCAAGCATTCTAATAGCATTTCCTTCATCATTAAACAGAACCTTTCCGATTGCTTTAATATATCTGATTGATTTATCTGGCCAGGTTATTCGAAATTCCGTATTAAATTCTTTTTTATTCTCAAAAGCTAAGATAATTTCATGCTTGGTTCTATCTAAATCCTCAGGATGTACTGTAGATTCCCAATCTTCAATAAATCCGGAAAACGAATCTTTATCAACTTGATAAATCTCGAACATGGTTTTATCCCAAATGATTTTATTTATGGGAACATCCCAATCCCAAATGCCTATTTTAGCAGCTTCTGTAGAAATTTTAAATCGGTTATTAACTCTGTTGAGATATGCTTCGTCCTGTTGTAAAGTAAGATCTCTGGTAACTTTTATAAACCCAATAATATTACCATCATCATCGTGAATAGCTGTAATCAAAACACTTGCCCAAAAGGTAGAGCCATTTTTCCTTACTCTCCATCCTTCATCTGAAGCTTTTCCTAACTCCCGAGCCTTTTCCAAAAGCTTTTGTGGCTTATTTTCTGCTTTTTCTTTTTCAGTATAAAAAACAGTAAATTTTTTACCTATAATTTCTTCCGACTTATATCCTTTTATTTTTTCAGCTCCTGAATTCCATTTTTCAATAAAACCATCTTTGTTTAGTAAAACAATAGCATAATCCTCAATTTCGCCAATAATTTTCTGAAAGCTTAAGTTTTTTATATCTTGGATATTTTTGGTTTGCATCGGTATTGGGGATTAAAAAATACGCTATCCTAAAAAATTTGCAAATTTTTTAATATTATGATTTTTGGAATAAAGATTAAATACAAATCAGAATATAGCCTTAATTTTTTATTTATGCAATATGGAACTAACAGATATTTATTGAAGTAGTGAAATTTGGAGTCTAGGGAAAATGGAAACGTATATTTTGTAAAGTTGCCACTTTGAAGACTTTAATTCAATCGGGTGCCATAGTACGATAAATCTTAAAATTTCCTTCTTCGAAAATTTCAAACTCTTTTTATTAATTTGTGTTTAGATAATGAAATTGAATTCTGAAATACTCCAAAATTAAAGTGATTTTGTACCCTTAATACAATATTTCCATGAAGATAAAACTGACTGTAATCTTATCCTTATTTGCACTTGTAGCTATTGGACAGCACCTGGATACACCTGATAATATTAGAACCAAAAAAGGAGATCTCATTGTGCAGCCAATTACTCATGGGACAGTAGCATTGTCCTGGAATAATTTAACTATTTATGTTGATCCTTATGGTGGAGCAGCGGGTTTTGAAGGTTTGGCCGATCCTGATATTATTTTAATCACTGATATTCATGGAGATCATCTGGATGTGAAAACCTTAGGTGCCCTTAATCTTTCGAAAGCCAAATTATTTGTTCCTCAGGCAGTAATGGACCAATTACCTGAAGAGATAAAAATTAAGGCAACGGTGATTAATAATGGAGGAAATACAGATTATTCTGGGATAGATATTGCAGCAATTCCTATGTATAATCTACCTGAAGATGCCACTTCTCGACACACCAAAGGTAGAGGAAATGGTTACATTTTAACTATGGGAAGCAAAAAAGTCTATCTTTCAGGAGACACAGAAGATATTCCGGAAATGAGAAGTCTGAAAAATATAGATGTGGCCTTTATTTGCATGAATTTACCCTACACTATGGATATAAATCAGGCTGCAAGTGCGGTATTGGAATTTAAACCCGGAATTGTTTATCCTTATCATTACAGAGGAAAAGGAGGCTTAAGCAATGTTGAGGCTTTTAAAAAACAAGTAAATGATGGGAATTCAAAAATTGAAGTCCGCTTGAAAAACTGGTATCCGAATCAGTAATTGGACTTTTTAAATAAGCATCACACTTTTTTGAATACAAGCCGGAAATTAGAAGAATCAAGGAGGGAAAGTATAATCCTACTTAAATCAAAAAAATTCACAGACTCAGATCTTCTTAAAACAGGAAACCATCTTATTTTTAGGAAAGTTACTCTGTTACATTTATTAGCTGCTTGGGTTGTTCATGACCTAAACCATGTCTCTCAGATTTTAAGAGTAATAGCAAAACTGTACAAAATAAGGTTGGTGAATGGGCAAAATACTTACCAAAACTAGGTTATACTTTTTTTCTTATTCTTTTGATAAGTCGCCTTACCACAGTTTTATTTCTGCCAGTATCTTTGCTGTTGATTCTTCAGTTGTCAACGGATATCTTAGTTGGAGTGTTAACTCTAGTCTGAAGGTTGCATTTCTGGAGTTAAAAAACATTTAGTGAGTTTCTCCTTCTTTTCAGGAAGTAAGTACCAGTACTATTTTATATTGAGATAATATTACTCAATTTATGCTAAGCAAAAATGAACAGTATAAAAATAATATTCATCGTCCTAATTCTTAATGTATTTAATATTACAATTTCTTTTGGTCAGGCATGGACTCAGAAAAAAGGATCAATTTACACTCAAATTGGTTCTTCATTTATTGCTGGTACAAGTAAGTACTCCAATGCAGGGTCACCATTAGATTTGGTTCGAAAAGTGACCGATATAACCCTTCAGCTTTACCACGAACATGGCATTAGTGATAAATTAACCATAGTGGGTAATGTCCCATTTAAATTAGTGAGTACTGGGGATGAAATTGTTGCTCTCGGTTTTAGTGGTGATACAATTCCGTCAGGGAGTCTTTCCGGGTTTGGAAATATAAGCCTTTCCGCTATTTATGGGTTACAACAGTCAGGGCAATGGGTATATTCCCTGCAACTAAGGACAGATTTAAATACTGCAAAGGAAAAACAAGAATCAGGTTTACGAACTGGAGTTGATGCCTGGGGAGTTGCACCTTCTTTTCATATCGGTTATGGGGGAAATGCCTTTTGGTCTTCCTTCGATCTGGGTGGAAATTTCCGGTCCAACAATTTTAGTACACAATGGTTTTCCAATTTACAGCTTGGTAAGAATATTAACCAGAAATTCCAAATCATAGGGCAGCTTTCCGCATTGCAATCATTTGAGGATGGAAATGCACCTGATGGAAAAGCTATTGAAACAGGTCTTTATACTAATAATCTGGAATATCTGGCTTTCTCTCTGAAGTTAGGTTACAGGATTACCAGTAATATTAATTTATGGGGAGCCTTGGGAGGTGGATTATCTGGTAATGATGTTTTAAGAGCTCCAGCTTATACAATATCCTTGAGCTTTAAACAATCAAAAAAATAGGATTAATTTTAATTAAAAAACGAAAGCCTGCCAAATGGCAAGCTTTCAAATTCAATCAGAGTTGATAGAGAACTAAAAATCATCTCCTCCATCACCATCTCCCCCTCTTTCTCCTTTTTTGCTCTTGTAGTTGTTAAATCTGTAATTTAAAGTTACGGAAAATTGTGGTGCATAATTATATTCTTCTTCGTAGGAATAAAACCCTACTCCGCTTGATTCTGCATCCCTGATAACTTTACCAAATAAATCCCTGATTTGAACAATTCCTGTCATTTTTTTCTTCCAGAATTCCTGACTTACAGCCAAATCGGCAGTCCAGTAATCGCCTCTCATTCCCTGTGCAGTTACTGTAGCACTGTTATATCTCGAATTCAATTGTACTCTATTGCCTTTAAATGGTCTGAAAGTATTGCTCCATCTGGTATTCCAGTTAAAACTTTGCCTGTCAAATGATTGCTCTTCTAAGGCTCCTTCCAATCGGTAATTATAGAAGTTTCCGGAAATATCCATTTTCCACCATTCGAATAAATTTAAACTCAAAACCATTTCCCCACCGAGTGCATAATCTTTTCCAACATTTTCTGGTCTGGAAAGCATCACATTCTCTTGGTAAACGCTTCTGATTCGTTCCGTTTTGTTATTGGTAATTCTGTAATAACCTTCAAATGAAAACGTATGATCACCTAATCCTTTCAGATAATTCAATTCCATGGCATCAATATATTCTGGTTTTAATCCCGGATTTCCCTGTCTTACATTAAAGGCATCCGACCAAGTGATAAATGGTTCCAAATAATAGGATCTTGGCCGTTCAATTCTTCTGGAATAACTAGCCATTACTTGTTGTTCCAATGGTAATTTATAGGAAGTATGTAGAGTAGGGAAATAATCGAATCGATCGATAGTAAACTCCTGGCCTACTGTAAGGGAATTAATTGTTCTGTAAGTATATTCTCCTCGAAGACCTATCTGGTAGCCAAAGTTTCCTTTTTCTCCACCATAAATTCCATATATTGCATGAATGTCCCGGTTATAATCAGTGTCATTACTAAATTCAGATTGGATTTCATATTCTTCATTATCAGGGTTATAAAAATACAACTCGGTTTTATCTCCACTCCTGCCAATTCTTGCCTGATACCCTGTTTCAAATTTATTCTTATCACCAAATGGGCGAGTGTAATCTAAGTTTAATTGAAGAACCGCTCCCGGGCCATCTTCAGTGTTTCTTTGTCCACTGGTAATCGATTGATCATTATTTAAAAGCTGATTCAATGATTCTTCAGTCGATTGTCTTTTTCTGTAATTGACCTGAGCAATTAGGTTATGTTTTTTGCCTGCAAAATCATGTTGATAAGAAGAACTTACGGAATAAAAATTCCCGCCTCTTTTGCTGTTTTGTTGACTGATATATTCATTACTGATGTTTCCAGGATTTACAGTTTCCAGATAGTTTAAAGAACCACTTCTTTGTGAATTGCTATAGCCATAATTGAATTCAACATTAAAATTATCTTTATCAGTAAAATTATATCCTAATCCTCCTCTCAATACCCAAAAATCTCTTTGCCCATTTTTTTCGCCTTCACTTCTGGTAAAGAATGTTGTATCGTTTTGCTCTGTTGTTCTTTCATTAATTTCATAGCCAGGTCTGGTTCCTAAATTATAATCACCACCAAAGAATGTTGTTAGTCTTTTGTTGGTATAGTTCACTAGAAATCCAGCCCCTTTTCTTTTATAATTACCTAAATTTAAATTGGCAGTTCCGGAGAATCCCTGTAATTTATTTTTCTTGGTTATGATATTAATGATTCCTGAAGTACCATCGGGGTTAAACTTGGCAGAAGGGTTGGTAATGATTTCAATATTTTCGATTGAATTGGCAGGTAATTGCTGTAGGGCTTCTGAGGACTCCAGAACTGTAGGTCTGCCATCAATAAGTACCATAAAACCAGTACTTCCTCTTAGAGCCACATTTCCCTCAATATCTACTGTGATGGAAGGCAGATTTTCCAAAATATCGACTGCACTTCCCGATGCAGCGGTAAGTTGCTGGCTTACATTAATTACTTTCCTGTCAATTCTGTATTCCACAGACATTTCATCGGCTACAATTTCCACTTCATCCAGCTCAGAAATAGCTCTTGGTAAAACTATTTTACCTAAATCAATTTTAGAATTTCCTGTATTAAGAATAATATCATTCACCACTTTTTTTTCATATCCGATAAATGTGATTTCAAGATAGTAGTTTCCATTTGCCAAGCCCTTCAATAGAAACTGACATTGAGTCCCCCTGAACAACAGGGCCGACACCGGCCGGCGTGCCCGAGAGGATTACATCACCCGCGGCGAGTTCGAAGTAGTCTGACAAATACGAGATCATTTCCGGCACTTTCCAGATCATCTGGTTGAGATCACCCTCCTGGCGTATTTCGCCGTTCACCTTCAGTTCAACGCGCCCGTTATCGAGGTGTCCTACAGTCTCCACAGGGTGAATTGCACCCAC